>JAQVFY010000033.1 GCA_028696995.1 Patescibacteria group bacterium | reverse complement strand
CTTGCGTTTATCCAAGTTATTGAGAGGAAGAAGAAAATTATCAGCTCTTATCATGTGTGTATTGCTTTTGGCCATAATTATTTTGCCTATTACTAATTTGATAGTTTTTTTTGGTAAGAATTCAGCTTCAGCTTATTCAGAGACTGTCAAATTTATTAATACTTCCAGTCAAGGTTTTAAAGAAAATATAGTGGATCGTTTTGCTTTTATAAATCAGGAAAGTGATGGTGTTAAGAATTTTATTCTAAATATTACTAAGGGGGCTAGTGATGGCTTGTCCAAGGGAGCTACTTTTGTAGTTAAAGGAACTTCAGCTTTTTTAATTTCTCTTCTTTTGATAATTTTAACTATGTTCTTTTTCTTTGTTGATGGAGAGAAGATCTTGCAGAAGATAAAGTTATGGTCACCTCTATCTAATAAATATGATTTGATAATTTTTAAAAAATTCCGTGAGGTTAGCTATACTGCTATGATTTCTACTTTCGTAACAGCTGCTTGTCAGGGTTTTATTGGGGCTATTGGTTTTATGATTGTGGGTTTACCCGCTTTTTATCCAGGATTGTTGATTGCTTTTTTCTCTCTAATTCCTTATGTTGGGGCGATGTTGATCTACGTTCCAATCGGAGTTTATTTAGTTTTGGCGGGGCAGGTGGCTAAGGGTATCTTTATTTTAGCTTGGGGTTCTTTGATTATTGGTAATACTGATAATATTATTAGAGCCTATATCTTAAGTGGTAAATCTAAAATTAATCCTATTTTTATAATTTTTTCTTTATTAGGTGGTTTAACCCTTTTTGGATTTTGGGGTTTAATTTTAGGGCCATTAATTTTATCTTTAGCTGCTACTATTTTTCATATTTACGAATTAGAGTATAATGGATCCTTGGAAAAATAAAGGCTAAAAAGAAGAATGGTTTGAGGTATATATTTGTAGTTATTTTAAATATTTTTAAAATAAGATTATAATTAATTTTACGTAACTTCATAATTTTGTTATGTGGTATACGATTTAATATTATGTTAGGAGAAAAAACAAAAAAAAATTTAGAAGAAGCTTTTGCTGGTGAGTGCATGGCACGAAGTAAATATGATTATTTTGCCAGTGCTTTTAGAAAAGCTGGTTATGTGCAAATTGCTAATATTTTTGAGGAAACTGCTCGAAATGAGAAAGAACATGCTAAGTTGTGGGCTAAGGAATTGGGATATATCCATGAAGATGTTAAAGATAATTTGAAATCTGCTATTGAAGGTGAAAATTATGAGCATAGTAATATGTATCCTCGTATGGAAAAAGAAGCTTTAGAAGAGGGGCACGAAGATATTGCTAAATTATTTCATGAGGTCGCTGAAGTAGAAGAGGCTCATGAAGCACGGTATAAGAAGTTATTGGAAAATATTGAAAAGGGTATTGTCTTTAAACGAGATGAGGTTAAGCGCTGGAAATGTAATAATTGCGGATACATTCATGAAGGAGAAGGGGCCCCAGACAAATGTCCAGCTTGTTCTCATCCTCAAGCTCATTTTGAAATATTTGTTGAGACATATTAAAATTAAAATCAAAAATATGGATAATCGAGTTGGTAAAATTTATGTTTGTGATATTTGTGGGAATGAAGTTGAGTTTGTGAAAGATAGTGGGGCTCCAATTATCTGTTGTGGAGAACCGATGAGGGATAAGGAAAAGGAAATTAAGTAATTTAAATAGGAAGAAAGAAATAAAAAAAGGAATCGTCGAGGGGCGATTCTTTTTATTTTAAATTTAAGATATTTTCATGTTGCTTTTGTTATAATTTAGGTATGAAAAAAGAAATAAAAAAACAAGCTAAAATATTAAGAAAAAAAGGTCATTCTTTTCGGGAGATTAGCGAGATTTGTACTGTTTCTAAAAGTACCGCCTCTTTGTGGTGCCGAAATGAATTTTTGAATAAAAAGGCTAGGGATAGAATAAAAAATTTAGGTGATGTTGGCAGAGAGAAGGGTAAGGTAACCGCTAGAGAAAAGAGAGCGAAGGAATTAGAATTAATTGATAAAAATTGTTCAGTTTTAAGAAATAAAAAATATACTATTAATGATTATAAATTGTTTTTAGCTTTGCTTTATTGGGGGGAGGGTGGTAAAACCAAGCATTGTTTCAGATTTACTAATTCTGATTCTGAAATGATGAAATCGTTTTTGTATTTATTAAGAAAAGTTTTTATTGTTAATGAAAAAAAACTTTACGCTAGGATACATCTACATGAATATCATAATAAGGATGAAATGATAGATTTTTGGGCAAGTGTTACCGGTATTGAAAAAAATAAGTTTTCCATATATAATAAACCACATACTGGTATTAATAAAAAATTTGGTTATAAGGGTTGCGTTACTGTTAGTTACGGGGATAGCAAGATTTTTAAAGAGGTCTTTATTATTATTGATCGGTTTGTAAAGAAAATTAATAATGCGGGATTGGTGTAGTGGTAACATATTTGATTCCAAATCAAACGACGTGGGTTCGATTCCTACATCCCGTGCATTGACAAAAATATAGCAATATGCTATATTTTTTTATTGATCTTTAACAATATTGTTTAACCATAAAAATTAGTAAAATGAAAAGTAAACTTTTATCTTCTTTTTTGGGCGGTTTTCTTGGAATATTGCTCAGTGGCTATGCTTATTACTTGAGTGGTAAGCACTATTTTTTCTTGGTTCCCGTGGGAGCCTTTTCCGGCAGTTTAATGGGGTTTTTCTGGTTTAATTTTCGGAAAATAACGAGTAAGTCCTTAGCTTTCTCTCAGAGTCTTTTGAAAAAAAAGCCAGTAAAAATTTTGAAGTTATTCATACAACTTTTAGGTTGGATTTCTTCAATTAAAATTCGGTTCAAGGCGAAAGACCTCTCTACTTTTTTTATTATTATTTACCGGTCACTGAAGCAATTTGCTCAAATTGTTTTAGTTCCATTTAAAAGAATATTTTGCTGGATAAAAGCACATCCAATGAACTTTTATTCTGTACAAGAAGTCATTATTTTTTTGATAATTAGCACAGCATTATCAGTCCTTTTAATAAGAATGGGTGTTTTCTCAAATCCACTTTCAGAACTTGGTTTTTTTGCTGGTATTTTGTTATTTGGAGTAACAACTGCCACTATTACCACTATTATTGAGAAAGGAGAAAGAACTTTTTATTCTGATTGGCAATTTTATAGTCGCTTTGGATTCTTGGGAGTGGTGTTGAAAACTATAAGCAGATTTTTATTATTTGCCATTCTCATTTCGGTTGGGCTTGCTGTAATTGGAGCTGGTGTTTTATTGGCAGTAATGTACGGAATTATTTTATTAATCTTGTCATTTTTGTTTATAGGTGTTATTGGAATATTTTTGTATGTTTTGCGTTTAGCCAATAGTCGACGAGAATTATTTTCTCTGATTATTACGATGATTGTAACTTTTATTAGTTATTTTATTTATCGCAATAGTTTTGTGGAGGAAATAATAATTTGGTTAGTAGCTTTTAGTACTGGTAGTATTTCGTCTTTGGCTGTTTGGTTGGTTCTTAGCTTCGATAGGGGATTGATAATCAAAAAACTTGAGAAAGCATATCTTTTCTTATCTAGCAACGATTCGGACATGGAAAAAGTAGTTACCTATAAACAAGATTGGATCGGGGTGATGGTTTTTATGCCAGGAAATTGGGCCATCAACAATATTTATGGCCAAATAATGAAAGGAGGTGAGTATTTAGGTGATATCGTATATCTAAGAATGCGATAATTTTAAATATCCTAAAATTTTAAATGCCCCAAAGCTAAATAGTTTCGGGGTTTTTTATTATCTCAGTTCTAACACAGTCCACGACCCCGTGCTCTTGACAAAAATATAGCAATATGCTATATTTTTTTATTGATCTTTAAAATTATTGTTTAACTAAAACATATTGTAATGGGAGCAACGAGGTTTTTAAAAAATTATACTCAAGAAGCTTGTGAGCAAGCTCTTAGAGAGGGCTTTGGTATTGGAGTGCCAGGAGAGACTCGTCCAGATACAAGCCAAATAAACATTCCACATCGGGTTCAAGAGGTTAAAATAGAAGGTAAAATTATTGGCTATAATATCGATAAAATTTATCTGCCTCAAAGTGATAACTGGGATGATTATTCTGATTTTTTTCATAAAAATCCTAATAAACAAGTTGCCGGATTTCCTTTTTCAGTGAGATGGCCTAACATGTATGCCGGTAAAAAATACCAGATTATGACTTTTTGGGGAACAATACTTGAAGCTGTCGTGGATGATTCGCGAGAATTTATGAGCGAGGGATTGGAATGGAAGACCAAAGAGGGGAATAAGGAGAGGCAATTTGTTGTTGCCTGGAAAGAAATTTGGCAACGTTGATTTTTTAGATTTACTTTTATCCAGGCTTAATAAAGTCTGGTTTTTTTATTTACTTCAGTTCTAATAAAGTCCACGATTCCGTGCGCTTGACAAAAAAGATTAAATGAACTATTTTCTTATCAGAAACAAGTTCTTTTAAGCTATATTCAACCAATTTATTCGAAAGGATAGATTTGCAGTCACTTAGTGTCTTTCTGCTCGTAGAGAGCGCAATTTATTACGGAAAAAACATCCGTGCCAGTTATCCACGTTTATTCGGATGGTCTGCAGGGGAGAATACTCCCAGTAATTGATATTAAGCTTATTTTCAAGCTGTAAAATTTGTATCGTTTAGCAAATAAAGATCTTGTTTACCCGGTATTCTTAACGGAATCCGGGTTTTTTATTTTTTCTGCCGTAATCTAAATTACAAGGTATTGATTGTTCAATAATTTTACTTTTGTTTAAAATGATATTATAATAATGGTATAATTAGCTTAAAATATACTTCTAAAGTTTTGTAAATTTTATCAGGGAATAATTTTAGATATTATTTAATTCATTTTTCAACGTATTTTTATATTAAAAATGAAGATCAATACAAAAAACCTATTTCTATTTTTTTTAACATTAATTCTCTCTCTTTTTATTTTTAATGTTAAAACTTTATTAGCCTCGTCTTTGCCTTTTGAGCTTCGAGGTCATTTTTTGATTCAAGTTGACAATCACGGTCAAGCTTGGTATGTGGATACAGACAATACTTTACGTCACGATATTTCTAGCGAGTTTTTATTTTTTGAAATGATGAAAGATGTTGGTTTAGGAATTAGTAATTCTGATTTACAAAAAATACCCATTGCTATAAACGACAAGTTAATTGAAATTGATAGTGATAATGACGGACTAGATGACGATCTGGAAAGAGCTATTGGAACCGATCCATATAATTCCGATAGCGATGGTGATAGTTATAACGACAAAATTGAGATTTTAAATCATTTTAATCCCTTGGGTAAGGGAAGATTAGCAATTGATAAAAATTTCTCAAGCAGTTTATCGGGTGAAATATTATTGCAAGCTGAAAGTCAGGGTCAGGCTTGGTATGTTAGCCCACTTGATAATCTTCGTTATTACATTGGCGATTACAATGATTTAATTAAAATAGTTTCTTTAAGTGGTCGTGGAATTAATTCTCTCAGTTTAGAATTGATTACCGATAGTGATGTTATTAAAAGTGGAGCTATTAAAAATATAAAAATAGATATTAGTAAGAATCAACGCTTATATTATTATTTGGGTGATACTGAAATTGGGTCTTTTCCGATTTCTGCCGGCAAGGCTACAACTCCAACACCTAAGGGGAATTTTAAAATAATAAATAAACATCTTAAGGCTTGGTCTTCTTATGGTTTATGGATGCCTTATTGGATGGGTTTGGGGACTGGTAGTTTTGGTTTACATGAATTACCTATTTGGCCAAGTGGCTATCGTGAAGGGGAATCTCATTTGGGAATTCCAGTTTCTCATGGCTGTATTCGTTTGGGTATTGGTCCGGCCAAGTTTTTATATGATTGGGCTAATATCGGAACTTCGGTTTTAATTTATTAATTAATCTAAAATTTATGAAAGTTGTAATTAAAAAAAATGAAGAATTTAATAAAATAAAAGAAAAAATTAAACAAGATGGTTTTTCTCGTCTTCATATTTTAGTTGATTTTGATAGAACTTTGACTTAT
>JAQVFY010000010.1 GCA_028696995.1 Patescibacteria group bacterium | reverse complement strand
GAGGCTTTTGTTAAGAAACATGGATATAGTGCCGTGCGAGATTTGGTTGGTCATGGTGTCGGTTATTTTGCTCATGAAGAGCCTAATGTCTTTAATTATCAAATCAGTCAGGATGACCCAGATAATATTGTTTTAGAACCTGGAATGGTTATTGCTATTGAGCCGATGATTAATGCTGGGCGCTTTAATGTTAAAATTACTAAAAATGGTTATACTTTTGTTACTTCGGATTCTTCTTGGAGTGCTCATTTTGAGCATTCTGTCGCTATATTAGAGAAGGGAAATTTAGTATTAACAAGTTTATAATATTTCTATGAAAAATTATTTAGGAGTTGATTGGGGAGAAAAAAGAATAGGATTAGCTTTAGCTAATAGCGAAAGTCAAATAGCTACGCCTTTTAGAACTGTTAATAATGTAAGCGAGTTAATAACCATAATTGAACAAGAAAAAATTAAAGAATTAGTTATTGGTTTGCCAAGAAAAATGATTGATGGCCAGGTCGATAATCCAAAGTTTATAAATTTTTTATTAATTTTGGAAGATAAAATGATTGCTCATAAAATTAATAATAAAATAAAAATAAATTTTATTGATGAACGTCTTAGTAGTGTGCAAGCTGATTCTTTGAAGAATAAAAAAATTAAGCAGGATCGTGATTGTGTTTCGGCGATGATAATTTTACAAGCTTATTTGGATAAAATATATGATTAAAACTAGGGCTATTGTTTTAGGGAAAAAAGATTATCGTGAGTATGACGCCCTGGTTTCTTTCTACTCTCTAGATTTTGGGAGAATAAATTTATTGGCTCGAGGCTTGAAAAGGGAGTCTTCTAAATTGGCTGGTCATTTAGAGCCATTTAATTTAGTAGATTTGATGATAATTAAGGGAAGAGAAAAAGACTATGTTGGCAGTGCTATCTCTGAAAATTATTTTTTAAATATTAAAAATAATTATAGTCGCGCAGTATTAGCTGGAAGAGCCTTGGGTTTTATGAAGGATTTAACTTATCTTCAGCAAGCCGATTTTAATATTTTTTTATTAGTTCGAGATTTTTTAATATTTTTAGATAGTTTATCTGATGATAAGGAATTGGATTTAATTTCTTATTTTTTTAAATTAAAACTATTGGAGCTTTTAGGTTATAATTTTTCTTCTATTGATAATTTAGATAAAGAAAGTGATTTACAAAATAATTTTGCTAGTATTAATCAAGAAACCTTGGACTTAAAAAATAAGATTTTGAGATTAGGATTTTCTGGTTATTCTCAGTTATCTTTAAAAGAAGGGGAAAAAAGGGATTTAGATAAATTTATTGAAATAATTAGGGGAATTATTTTTTAATTTTTAATTTTTTCTTCTTGATTTAAATATATAAATGAGCTAATATATTGTTATGATTAATGTTAATATTGACAAATTTCAAGGTCCATTATCTCTTCTTTTACAGATTATTGAGAGGGAAGAATTGGATATTACTTCAGTAAATTTAGCCAAAATAGCCGATGAATATTTAGAACATGTTAAAAGCTCTAACAATATTTTACCGGAAGCCATGGCTGATTTTTTATTATTAGCGACTAAGCTTTTATATATAAAATCCAAGGCTCTCTTGCCTTATTTGTTTTCTGAAGAGGATCAAGTTGAATTAGAAGATTTAGAAAATAAATTAAAAATGTATAAAGAATTTATTGAGTTGAGTTCTAAGATTCAGAAAATAATTGGGCGTCATAAATTTTCTTTTTTTCGGGCTTTACCTAAATCAGGTAAGAGACGTGATATTTTAGGAGCTTCATTTTTTCCTCCGCAAAATGTCAATCCGTCTATTTTGCAAGATGAATTTTTAAAGGTTTTGCAAAAAATAGAAATATGGGAAGAAAAATTAGAGAAAAAAATTATTAGTGCTGAAATTAGTATTGACGAAAGAATAACATTTATTAAAGAGATTATTGCTCAGAAAATAAAAATAAATTTTACTAAAATAATTCAAGAAGCTAGTTCGCGTTTAGAAATTATTGTTAATTTTTTGGCAGTTTTAGAGTTAGCCAAACAGAGGGAAATTATTTTTGATCAGGATGATTTATTTGGTGAGATATTTTTATCTGCTTATCAAGAATTTTAAAAAATTTTAAATATAAATATGAAATTAAAAAATTTACTTGAATCTTTATTCTTTGTTTCTTCTCGACCTTTATCCCTAAAGGAGTTGGTTGATTTTTCTAAAAAAGATACTAAAGAAGTAGAGTCGGCTATTAACGAATTGATGTCTGAATATAGTGAAAACGATCGGGGTTTGAGAATTATTGAAAATAATAAAAAATATCAAATGGCCAGTGCTCCTGATAATGCTAAATTAATTCAAGATTTTTTACAAACTGAACTTAGTGGAGAATTAACACCAGCCAGTTTAGAAACCTTAACTATTATTACCTATCGTAGCCCTATTAAAAAATCTGATTTAGATAAGATTCGGGGTATAAATTGCAGTTTAATTTTACGTAATCTTTTAATAAAAGGATTGATTGAAGAGAAAAGTTCTTCTGATAACGAAGAAAGTGAGTATCTCCCGAGTTTAGAGTTTATTAAATTTTTAGGAGTAAATAGTTTAAAAGATTTACCAGATTATGATAAATTTCATAATAATGAGGATATTGATAAGTTATTAGGGAAAATAGAATCTCCTTTAGAGGCGATCTTGGAAAATAATGAACAATAATTATGTTTAGTTCTATTTTAATTCATCTAATTAGTTTTTTTATTTTTTCTAATAATATCTGGAGTCAGATAGATTGGTCTGATTTTAATCAGGGAGAAATAATAAAAATGGAAGATAGCCAATATTTTTCAGTGAGGATGAGTAATATTAAATACCCAGAAGTTTCAGCTTCTAGTTTTGTGGTCTTGGATTTGGTTAATAATTATTTTGTTTTAGAAAAAAATCCCGATGAAGTTTGGCCAATTGCTAGCATTAGTAAGTTAATGTCAGCCTTAGTTTTACTAGATGAATTAGATATAGATTTGGATGCTTATTATCAAATTAGATCTGAAGATCGTAGAGTTGGGGGGAGAGATTATTTATTTATTGGCGATGAGGTGACTAATAGAGATTTATTAGCCTTAGCTTTGATTGCTTCGGATAATAGTGCTATTTCGGCTTTAGTGTCTTCGGCTGGTTTGAATGAGGATGAATTTGCGGTTTTAATGAATAAAAAAGCTCGTCAGATGGGAATGGAAAATACTTCTTTTAAAGACGCTAGTGGATTGAGTTCTAAAAATGTTTCTACGGCAAGAGAAGTTTCACTTTTGATAAAAGAAGCTTTTGCTCATGAAATTATTGCTGATTTTGCTAATAAATATGAATATCAGATTATTACTAAACAAGGTCGAGTTAAAAAAATTGTTTCTACTAATCAATTATTAAATTATAATAACAATTACATTAAAATTATTGGAGGGAAGACCGGCTATAATGATTCTTCGGGTTATTGTCTGGGCTTAAAGTTTCTTTTTAATAATAATCAAGAGTTAATTAGCGTGGTTTTAAATTCTGCTACTTTGAAAAGTCGATTTAGTGATACTCAAAAGATTTTTGAAGATCTTTATGGTATATATAATAATTAAATAATTTTTAATAAAATTATGTATCGCTCGGTAATTAAAAAAATATCTTTATTTTTTCCTAGACTTTTTCGGGTTTTATTTGTTAATAGGGTTTTTATTAAATTTTTTTTAACTGGACTTTTAACACTTAGTAGTGACTTGCTATTTTTGTTTATTTTTTATAAAATAGCTAGTCTACCATTAGTAGTCTCTACTAGTTTAGCCTTTATCATTTCTTTTTTAATTAATTTCTATTTTCATAAATTTTGGACTTTTCGCGATGATAATAGGGAGGTTTATATTCAATTATTAAAATATTTTTTATTAGCTTTTGTTAATTTATTGATAAATGCCAAATTAATGCATTTGATGGTCTATCGTTTTAATATTTTTTACTTACTTTCTCAGGCTATTTCTGCTTCAGTTCTGGGAATAGAAAATTTCTTAATTTTTAATCATTTTATTTTTAAAAAGAAGATTAAATTAAATAAGTTTAAAAAAATAAATAAGTTTAAAAGCAATAAATTACATGAAATTAAAGGTTAATAAAAATCAAATTAATAATTATCGGGTTTTTTTGAGAAGATTGGGATATGCTTTGATATTTGATCGTCGTCGAGGAGTGGAAAGTTTTGTGCGTCGTTTGGGGGATGGTTATTATCCTCGGATTCATTTGTATGTTGATGATTTTCCGGATTATATAGTTTTAAATTTACATTTAGATCAGAAGAGGGCTAGTTATCAAGGATTTAAGATGCATAATGCTGAATATGATAATGAAATAATTAATAATGAAATTAATCGTATCAAAGCCTCTTTTCTCCCTATTAGTGATGATGGTAATTTATCAGATCATTCTGATTTTATGGAGGGGCTTGATAAATTATTAAAAGAATAAAATATGAATCATTCTGAAGAAATTAAAAATAAATTAGACATTGTTGATGTTATTGGCGAGTATTTGAATTTAAAGTCAGCTGGTTCTAATTTTAGAGGCTTGTGTCCTTTTCATAATGAAAAAACCCCTTCTTTTATGGTTTCGCCTGATAAACAAATTTGGCATTGTTTTGGTTGCGGTAAAGGGGGCGATATTTTATCTTTTATTATGGAAATAGAGGGCCTTAGTTTTATAGAGACTTTAAAGTTATTAGCTCCTCGAGCTGGGGTGGTTTTGGATAATAAAGATTTGGTAGATAATTCAGTTAAAAGCAAATTATTGAAAATATTAGATTTAAGTAGTAAATATTATAATTTTATCTTAAATTCAGATAAAGGTAACCAGAAAAGAAACTCCGAAATTCGAGAGTATTTAAAGAATAGGGGGCTAAGTGATTCGGCTATTGATTATTGGCAAATTGGTTATAGCCCAGATAGTTATGATGATTTAATTAAATTTCTTAAGAGTAAAAAATTCTCTGATTTGGATATTCAATTAGCCGGAATGTCTTTTAAGAGTGAAAAGGGTGCCTATTTAAACCGTTTTAGGAATAGAATTATGTTTCCTATTAATGATATTAATGGGCAGGTTATTGCTTTTACAGCCCGTATTAATCCTAATGTTGTTGACGATAAGGTTTCGGGCAAATATATTAATAGTCCTCAGACCGAAGTTTATGATAAGAGTCGGGTTTTGTTTGCACTTGATAAGGCCAAGATGGCAGTGAAAGAAAAAGATGAAATAATTTTAGTGGAGGGGCAAATGGATGCCATTTCTGTTTTTGAGGCTGGTTTTAAAAATGTTAGCGCTGTTTCTGGCACGGCTTTAACTACTTATCAATTAAATTTGATTAAAAGATATACTAAAAATATTATTCTAGCTTTTGATTCTGATTCGGCCGGGGAGAATGCTACTGACAGGGGAATAAGTGAAGCCTTAAAAATGGGATTTAATTTAAAGATTGTTAGTTTAAAGGATGGCCAAGATCCCGATGATATTGTTAGAAATAATCCCGATGATTTTAAATTAGCTCTAGATCAGGCACAAAATATTATGGATTATTATTTTGATCGGGAATTATTAAATATTAATATTAATGATATATCTCAGAAAAATAAAGCTGTCTCTCAAATATTATCAATTATAGTTAAGCTGTATAATAAAGTTGAACAGGATTTTTGGTTGAAGGAGTTGAGTCAAAGAGCTAAAGTAGACGAAATATTTTTAAGAGAGGAATTGCAGAAAATTTCAAAGAATATAGATAAAATTAGCATTAATGCTTATTCTAAAAAAGAAGAAAAAGATCTTTCAGCCGGTGTTGTTAGCACTTGGGAAGATAAATTATTAGAGAGTTTAATGTCCTTAGTTTTGAAATTTAATGATTATGGCGAATATGTTTTTAATAATTTAGGTGTTGATTTTATTTCTGGTAAATATCAGGAGTTTTACAATTCTTGGCTTATTTATTATAATAAGAATAAGAAAATAGATTATTCTGGCTTATTGGAATATTTAACTGATAATAAGCCGGAATTTTTGGATTTATTAAAGAAAATAGCCCTAATTTCTGATTTTTATTGGCCTGATGACTTGATTACTCATGAACAGGCTAAAGGAGAAATTATTAAGAATTTGTTAGAGATTAAAAAGAATTATTTTAAAAGGTTAATTAATGAAGATAATGATAAATTGATATTAGCAGAAAAAAATGGTCAAGAAGTAGGCCCTATTATGGAGAGATTGAAAAATTGGAATGAGGAGTTAAAAAAAATAATTTCTGAGTAAAATTATAATTTATTTATATTTATATATTATGTCTAAAAAAACAATTGATGCTAAAAACAAGAATAAGATAATCAAGAAAAAGAAGGTTTTATCTAAGAGGGCGATTTCTAGTACTAAGAAGCTTAAGGTAAAAAAAGTAGATAAAGTTGTGAAAAAGACCAAGACTGCTATCCCTAAAAAATTGGGGACAAAAAAAGTAAATAAAGTTGTGAAAAAGACCAAGACTGCTATCCCTAAAAAACTGGGGACAAAAAAAGTAAATAAAGTTGTGAAAAAGACCAAATCTTCTCAGAAAAAAAAATCTTCTAAATCTTCCAAGAGCCTTAAAGTGGTCTCTAAGTCTTTAAAAGGAAAGGGAGTTAAGGTCAAAGGGAAGAAGTTGGCTGAAGTAGAGGTTTTTCCTCCTAGTGAAGATAAAATTATTAAAGTTATTGAAAAAGGTAAGTTGCGAGGATTTTTAACTGAAACTGAAATATTATATTTATTTCCTTGTATTGAAAGTTATATCTATGACTATGAAATTTTTCTTAATCGCTTGACAGATGCTGGAGTTAAGGTTTTAGAAGATTCAGGTAATTTATTAGATGAAAAAAATATTTTAGCAGAAAATCAGAAACCTTCTTCTCGTCTTAGTGTTGATTTTACTAATTTGAATTCTGATTCTATCCAAATATATTTAAAGGAAATTGGGAAGATTCCACTTTTAACGGCAGAAGAAGAAGTTGAATTAGCAAAAAGAAAAGATAAGGGTGATAAAGACGCTGAAAGAAAAATGATTGAATCTAATTTAAAATTAGTAGTTTCTATTGCTAAGAAATTTTCTGGAGTAAAAAGCTTGAGTTTATTGGATTTGATTCAGGAGGGTAATATTGGTTTATTTAGAGCCGTGGATAAATTTGAACATCAAAAGGGTTATAAGTTTTCTACTTATGCTACTTGGTGGATAAGACAAGCTATTACTAGAGCTTTGGCTGATCAGTCTAGGACTATTCGCATTCCTGTTCATATGGTAGAAAATATCAATCGTTATCAGCAGGCTAGACGTTTCTTAGTTCAAGAGTTAGGTCGAGAACCTTTAGCAGAAGAAGTTGCTGCGGAAATGAGTGAAGATATTGATAAAGTTCGTTATATTATTAAAATATCACAGGAGACAATTTCTTTAGAGACAACTGTCGGGGATGATGATGATAATTCAACTTTGGAGGACTTTATTGAGGATATTAAAAATGATTCTCCTGACAGAATTGCTGCTTTACAGTTATTAAAGGATTATGTTAAGGAAATTATGGTTAACTTATCTCCTCGTGAACAGAAGATATTGGAAATGCGCTTTGGTTTAGTCGATGGTGTGGCTCATACCTTAGAAGAGGTTGGTCAAGAATTTGAAGTTACTCGTGAACGTATTCGTCAGATTGAAGCTAAGGCTTTGGATAAGATTAGGAAGATGTATGGTAAGAGTTTGGATAAATTAAAAGATTTTTAATTTGTTTATTTTAAGTTTTTTTTGGTTGACATATTTTTTGATTTTGATATTATATTAATTAGTTTTTCCAAATTAATTATTCCGAGGTGGCGCAGCGGTAGCGCAGTTGACTGTTAATCAATTGGTCGTGGGTTCGAATCCCACCCTCGGAGCTTGACAAAAGTATATCTATGTGATATGCTATTTTGTTATGAATAGCACTTTCACAAAAAGGTTAAGATTAGATTAATTATTAAATTTGTTAGAATTAGTAGACTTAATAATTAATCTAATTATTAATTTAAAGTTGAATAAAATGAAAAAGTTTAAAATTTATTTTTTAACTCTTATTTCTGCCTTCGTACTATCTGCTATATTTGGCTGGATTACAATAGCTGTTATTGCTAATTTTACTGTTCTTTTGGTAAAACTTGGTTTTAGTGGTTTAGGGATAGCTGAAAATATTTGGATGATTATTGTTTTGTTGATTGCTACTGCTATTGGTTTATGGCGGATGTTTAAAGATCGAAGTATACTTTATGGGATAGTTTTTCTTTGGGCTTATACTGGAATACTTATTAAGCATTTGTCTTTGAGTGGTTTCTCTGGTAAATATATGGATGTTATTTTAACAACTACTATTTGTATGGTTTTGTTTTTAGTTTCTTGTCCCTTTTTATGTCAAGCTAAAAAGTTAGACGATAAAAAAGACGAAAAAAGTGAGGAACGGCAGAAAGTTAAAAAAATAATTAAAAAGATTAATAAGAAAAAAAATAGTAAATAATTATTAAATAATTAAAAATATTGTATTAATTTTAATTTCTTAAAACTATGATTAAAAAAAATAAGTTTAATAAATCCGGCTTTACTATGATAGAACTTTTGGTAGTGGTAGTTATTGTTGGGTTATTGTTTACTTTGTCTGTTGTTTCTTTACAGAATGCTAGAGTTAATGCTCGGGATGCTAAAAGGGTTGCTGATATCAAACAAATTCAATTTGGTTTAGAGCTTTATTATCGTGATCAGGGAGAATATCCAGAAAGCATTGATGATAATATTGCTTATAATGATATAGTTTATTTATCTAAAACACCAACTCCTCCGACTCCATCTGATGGAAATTGTAGTGAAATAGACAATAATTATTCTTATTATGTCAGCGAGCCAGTTAAATCTTCTTATATTTTAAAATTTTGTTTAGGTGGTCCGGTTGGAGATTTAAATGCTGGTAAAAAGAAAGCTACTGCTGAGGGGATTGAGGATTTAACTTTTGCTTTTTCTGGTATTATTAAATATTATAATCTTTCTTTGTCACCTATTAATGGTGTAGATATTTATTTGGGGCAGGGTGGTGATATTAAATATACAGCCGAAACAAATTCTTCAGGATTTTTTAATTTTCCTAAAGTTATTCCTGGTACTTATAATGTTTATATTTCTTTTTCAGGTAGTAATGTTGGGGCTGTTAATTCAACAGATGCTGTACAATTGAGTAATTGGATGTCCTCTCCGACATTTGGAGGTTTAAGGGTGTTAGCGGGTGATGTTTATGATAATAGTCCTAGCACGATTATTAATTCCAGTGATTCTGATGGTATTATAAATTTCTTTATTACATCCGGAGCTTCTTATGGTGGTTCATATGATCCTGCTGGAGCCTTTGTTTTTGCCTCAGAAGAAAATTTAGATATTTCTTATGATAATTTCCCTATAGAATATGCTAACGGTGGTCCAGATATTGGTTTTTCTAATATAACTATAGATATAAGTGATTCTGATGTTCAAGAAAATTTTTACTCTCTTGTTTATGGGGATATAAATCGAAGCTTTACTCCTTATTAATAATTAATTTAATTCTAAAAGATATGGCTCACGAAATAGAAGCTGATTTCGTTTACGATTATTACAACGAAGATCAGCAATGCAAAAATTGTACTAGTTTTGAAAAACGCGGTGATCAAAATTTTTGTACTGAAGCGAATAGCGAAGTTCCTGAAAATGCTCATTGTGATTTTTTTCAATCTAAATATTAATTTTATTTATTTAATTTAATTTTAATAATATGGTTTACACAACAACAGAACAAATTCCTGGTAAGGAAATTAGTGAGATTTTAGGAGTGGCTCGAGGTGGAACTGTTCGAGCTCGTAATATTGGGCGTGATATTTTTGCTGGTTTAAAAAATTTAGTAGGAGGAGAGATTAGCGAATACACCAAACTTCAAGCTGAAGCTAGAGAAGAGGCTATTTCTAGAATGGTAGATGACGCTGAGAAATTGGGAGCTGATGCTATAGTGTCAGTTCGTATGAATACTTCTATGATTACTCAAGGAGCTTCAGAGATATTGATTTATGGGACTGCTGTTAAATTAAAATAAATTTATGTCTAAATTATTTAATGGTTTAATGATAATTATTTTTATTATAATTATTATTTATCTCATAATCAAAAGAGTAAAGGACAAGAAAAAAGAGAAATTTGAGAAGAGGGATAATTAATTTTTTATTGTATTTCATGCAAAAGAGTATTAAGTTGGGTGATAAAAATATAGAATATCAAGTTAAAACTAGCCATCGGGCCAAAAACATGCGTCTCAGCATTTACGCCGATGGTCGTTTTATTGTTACCAGACCTTATCGTTTGGGTGATAGTGCTATTGAATGTTTTATTAAACAAAAATCTACTTGGATTTTAAGTAAAATAAAGAAAATAGGACCGATTGGACCACTTATTTCTCCGGCTGAAGATAGAAAAAAATATCTTCGGTATAAAGAAGATGCTCGTCGCTTGGTTGAAGAAAAAGTAAATTATTTTAATAAAATCTATAGTTTTAAATTCAATAGAATAGCTATAAGGAATCAAAAGACTTGTTGGGGGTCCTGTTCTCGTCGTGCCAATTTAAATTTTAATTATAAAATTATTTTTTTACCTGAAAGACTAGCTGATTATATTATTGTTCATGAACTTTGTCACCTAAAGGAACTGAATCATTCTCGTCATTTCTGGGATTTATTAGCTCAAAGCATTCCTGATTATTTAGAAATAAGAAGGGAATTAAAAAAAACAAGAAATTGAAGACTTTTTGTTTTATTGCGTATTAATTATTGAGCGTATTTGAAATAGGCTCTTTTTTTGTTAAAATAAGATAGCTGTTATAATTAATATTAATAAATGAGTCTTTTGGATGGCAATAAGAATCTTAGCGATGAGCAATTGGCTGTCTTAAGCTTGGATGATCATTTGTCTTTTTCTATTCTTATAAACAGATATAAAGATAAGCTTTTGAATTATATTAAGCGGATATCAAATTTTTCGCAAGAAGATGCGAGTGATATCTTGCAAGATGTCTTTTTGAAGGTGTATTTAAATTTAAATGATTTTAATAGTGATTTAAAATTTTCTTCTTGGATTTATTCTATAACTCGTAATCAGGTTATTAGTAATTATCGTAAATTTAAAATTCGGCCGGAGGGTAATTCTACTCCTATTGACGAATTAGCTGTCAGGAAAATAATTCATGATTTTGATATTAAAAAAGAAATTGATATTAAAATTGATAATAAAATTATTTTTAGTGTTTTAAATGCTATTAAACCAAAATGGAAAGAAATTTTGATTTTGCGGTTTTTCGAAGAAAAGGATTATAGTGAAATTTCCGATATCATAAAAAAGCCGAGTGGTACAGTTGCTTCAATGCTTAATAAAGCTAAAAAAGAATTTAGAAAAAAATATCAGGAAAAATATAATTAATAAATAGAAATATGGAAAATTTTGAAAAAGAAAGTTTCGCTGATAAAATAATAGAAAAAATTGAAAAAGACAAATTATCACCAAAACCGAAATGGTCCTTTTTGTTAAAAAATTATACTGTTTGGTTTTTTGGTATTCTATCGGTTTTGTTGGGAGCTATTTCATTTTCTTTAATTATTTATCTATTTAGAGCTGGGGATGGCTTGGTTTCTGGTAATTTTGGTGGATCTTTTTGGGAGATATTTTTAGCTATTATACCATTATTTTGGTTAATTTTTTTAGCTATTTTCACCTTTATAGCTTATTTAAATATTAAACACACCAGGAAGGCCTATAAGTATTCTCCTTTATTTATCCTTGTTTCAGGCATTTTCATAAGCATTGCCTTGGGTTCAACTCTATTTATGTTGGGGGTTAGTCAAAAATTTGATGATTTACTAGGAAAAAATATCCATCCGTTTTTCTATAGGAATTTTATTAATCCGCAAGTAGACTTTTGGTCTGATGTTGAGAATGGACGTTTGGCTGGTGTTATCTCTGAAATTAATGTTGATAAAAGTTTTTTTATTATTGATATCGAGTCTCAAAAATGGTTAGTATATTATGCTGATTCTTCTATTAAGAGAAGTGTTGATGTTAGAGTTGGAAGTTCAATTAGATGTTTTGGTAAAAAAATATCTGAAGATAGATTTGAAGCTATCGAAATTATGCCCATGATGCCGGGTCGAGAATTTCTTAATCGTTCTGGAGTTAAAAAAAATTATCATCAATTAAATCCTTAGTTTTTATTGAATTAAAATAACTAAAATTAGTAATAATGAAGAATTTTTTTTAAAAGACGTATTAGTTAGTGAAGATCTTCAAATTTATAATTAATATTTAGCTATAAAAGGCTTTAATAATCTATGAAAAAGATAAAAAAAAATAAATTAATAATTCCAGCTTTGGCCTTGGCCGTTTTTATACCTTTGGTTACCATGGCCGCTTCTAATGATTCAAGCTCGTCACTTAAAAAGGTTTTTGGTAGGGGAGAGGGTCGCTCGGAGATGCTTGGGGTTCGACCAGGTGAGTGTAAAAATTTAGAAAACTTAACCGAGGAAGAAAAAGCTGTTTTTCAGGCTAATATGGAAGCTAAAAGAGCTAAAATAGAAGCTCGAAGAGCTGAAATGGGTAATATGACAGCGGAAGAGCGAGAAACTTTTAGGCAAGAGAGATTGGCTGAGAGAGACGCTATTAATAGTGCTATTGAAGCTGGAGATTACGACGCTTGGTTAGCTTTAGCTAATGACAAGAATTGTCCTTTCTTGGATGAAGTTACTAGAGAAAATTTTGTTGAATTTTTTCAAAATCATGAGAATCAAAAATTTATGATGGCTGGACATATGAGGAATGGAGATGAAGGTGATTTTACTTCAAGAGGTAGAAAGGGAATGGAAAGAAATTTAAATTCTCAAATAATAAATGAGTAAAAAATAATTTAAATTAATCAGTCTGTATAAATCAAAAAAGAACTTCCCCATAAGAAGTTCTTTTTTGCCATAATATTATTAATTTTCTTTACATTGCTAATTGGTATTTCTCTGTCATAAATTTTTTTATTTTAACTCTATTTCTAGGGTTATCTTCTTTGTAGAACCAGAGATGCCAACCTTTATTTTTTTTGCGAGCTGAGATTCTTTCTTTTAGATTTTCTGTTTCTCCGATGTCGGCAATTTTATTGCGACGATCAGCGATGATATAAACTCCCGGTTCGCTTTTTAGGTTGGAGCTAAGAGGGAATTGACCTCTAAAGGGGATGCCTTTTAAAATAACTTCTTTATTCATAATTTTTTTTATCGCATCTTGGTTAGACCGAAACCGAGATGGATTTAATTATTTTTTAATATTTTTTAAATCTATTTAAATTATAGTTTATAGAAATAATCTTGTCAAGAGATAAAACTTGTCAATACTGTGGATAACTTTTGACGAAAAACTTGACAACATTCTCAAAATTCCTTATAATTATAATATAATTAATTAAATATCAAATTTTATGCATGAAATACAGTCAAAGCTTATGGCCTTAGCCTTAAAAACAGATCTTTCTCAGTTAACTTTACGTGATATTGGGGAGAGGGTTGATTTGGGTAGGGAAAAGCCTCAAATTATCAAACATCATCTTCAACAATTAGTGAAGCGTGGATTATTGAGAAATAAAGATGGAAAATATTTTCGTGTTATAGTTCGGGAAGAGAATAAAAAGTCAGGTTTGATTTCTTTACCTATTTATGGTTTAGCTAATTGCGGAGAAGCTTTGTCTATTGCCGATGATCAGGTTCAGGGTTATTTAAAAGTTTCTCCTAGTATAATAAAAAACAAGAAAAAAGTTTTTGTGGTTAAGGCTAAGGGCAATTCTATGAATAAGGCCTTTATCGGAGCAGAAAACATTGATGATGGGGATTATGTTTTAATTGATGCTGAAAGCAAAACTCCGGAAAGTGGTGACTATATTTTATCTATTATTGATGGTTCAGCTAATATTAAGCGTTTTAAGGAAGACAGGAGTCGGGAAATGGTTATTTTATTATCAGAATCAACTTCAAATTATGATCCAATATATATTCATCAAAATGATTTGGACTCATATTCAGTAGCCGGCAAAGTCCTTGGGGTTTTAAAGAATTAAGCTAATATCTAAAAAAAGATTTTTTTACTTTTGATTGTTTTTATGCTAAAATATGTAAGTAATATAAATAAGAAATTCGGTAAATTTTTATGAGCTTAAAATCTTTTATTAAAAAACGCCCTCATCTTTTCTGGTATATAGGGGATTTAGATAATATCTCTGAAGATTTTGCTTTGGAGCAGGTTTTAAATTTTGGTGATTTCGATGATGTTAAATTATTATTAAAAATAATAGGAATAAATAGGGCTTCGGAAATATTTGACGGGCAGATTAGAAAAAAAAGATGTAATTATCGTCCCGAAGTAAAAAATTATTTTAAGCTTTATTTTAAAGAGTATGCATCAAGAAGTGTTAAATAAAAAACAACTAAATTTTCTGCCTTTTTTGAGTAATTTTTCTAAAGAGTTTTTTTTGGTTGGTGGAACAGCAATTGCCCTGTATTTAGGTCATCGTAAATCTATTGATTTTGACTTGTTTTCTTTAGAGGAAATAAATAGTTTGAAAATTCAGAAAAAAATAACAAAAACAAAAAAAATTCAAGCAGTTTTTATTAATAGTAAAGACGAGTACACTATTTTAGTTGATGATATAAAATTAACTTTTTTATATTATCCTTTTAAATTTGATTCTAAAGAAAATATTGATAATATTATTTCCTTGCCTGATTTAGAAACTTTAGCAGCGTTAAAGGCATATGCCCTGGGTCGAAGGTCAAAGTGGAAGGATTACGTAGATTTATATTTTATTTTAAATAACGGTATTAGTTTAGCAAAAATTATTAAAAAGGCTAACAGTATTTTTAAAGAAAGCTTCAATGAAAAAATATTTAGAACTCAATTAGCTTATTTTAGCGATATCGATTATTCAGAGAAAGTTGACTATATTGATACTTTTAAAGTTGATGATAAGGAGATAAAAGATTATTTATCCCAAGTTAGTTTGTTGGTTTGATATTTTATTAATTTTGCTTTAATATTTAGGTAGTCTGTTGAAAACACAGTTTTGATCTTTGCCTTGGGATTATTCCTTTATAGCTATAGGATTATTTTTCGGAATAGATGTGTTAAAGGGTTTAACCCAAACTAACAGCTAAGGCTATAATTAAGTCGTCCGATTTTGCAAGTTTTTTGCAGTATTTAAGGATGTTAAGGGCGCGCCGAAGCTTTAGGGTAAAAAAACACCGGTAAACAGACATGAGGTCTCTTGTAGACCTTTTTTTCTTGCCAAAACCAAATTTATTAGCTATTATAGTAGTATTATTAATAATTTAAATAAATATGATTTATACACCAATAAAATCTTTATACAAGGAAACTTCTAAATATTTAAATAAAAATATAGAATTAGGTGCATGGGTACGAACTGTTCGCGTTTCTAAGGGAATTGGTTTTATTGAGATAAACGATGGAACATTTTTTAAAGGCTTACAGGTTGTTTTTAGTGATAAATTGGACAACTTTTTCGAAGTAGAAAAGATTAGTATTGGGTCATCAATTGAAGTTTCTGGTAAATTAATAGAATCTCCGGCGCCTGGTCAGCCTTTTGAGCTTCAGGCTGAGATTATAAAAATAATTTCTTTAGCAAAGGATGATTACCCTTTGCAAAAGAAAAAACATAGCTTTGAATTTCTGCGAGAAATTGCTCATTTACGACCTCGGAGCAATACTTTTTCGGCTATTTTTCGTCTTCGTTCCGTTTTGAGTTATGCGATTCATAAATTTTTTCAAGAAGAAGGTTTTGTTTATATTCATACTCCGATTATTTCTGGGAGTGATTGTGAGGGAGCAGGGGAGATGTTTGGGGTTACTACTTTTGATTTAGAAAAGACAATTCCTAAAAATGAAGAAGGAGAGGTTGATTATAAGAAAGATTTTTTTGGTAAAAAGACTGGTCTGACTGTTTCGGGTCAATTGGAAGCCGAAACTATGATTATGGGTTTAAATAAAGTTTATACTTTTGGACCAACTTTTAGGGCTGAGAAATCTAATACCACTCGTCACGCTAGCGAATTTTGGATGGTAGAACCAGAAATGTCCTTTGCTGATTTATCAGCCAATATGGATTTGGCTGAAAAAATGTTAAAATATTTAATCCAATATGTTTTAAAGGAATTACCAGAAGAAATGGAATTCTTTAATAAGTTTATTGACACCGGATTACTTGATCGTCTAAATTTAATTTTAAATTCTGAATTTAAAAGAATGACTTATACCGAAGCGATTGATATTTTAAAAAAAGCTGATAAAAAATTTGAATACAAAGTAGAGTGGGGGATTGATTTACAAACTGAGCATGAAAGATATTTAGCCGAAGAAATAGTTAAGGGCCCTTTATTTTTAGTTGATTATCCCAAAGATATCAAAGCTTTTTATATGCGTCAAAATGACGATGGAAAAACCGTAGCCGCTATGGATTTATTGGTCCCTGGTATTGGCGAACTTATTGGCGGATCTCAGAGAGAAGAACGCTTAGAATTATTGGAAAAAAGGATTGTTGAGATGGGTTTAAATAAAGAGGATTATTGGTGGTATTTGGACTTACGCAAATATGGCTCTATTAAACATGCTGGTTTTGGTCTTGGTTTTGAAAGAGCTATTATGTATTTATCTGGTATGGCTAATATTCGAGATGTTATTCCTTTTCCGCGAACTCCTAAAAATGCTGAATTTTAATTTTATATAATTTTATAATTAATTTACAAAAAATGGAAAATTTTATTTTGAATAATTTTTCTTTGTTTCTCTTATTATTGGTTATATTGATAATTTGGTCTATTGTTTGGAAGGGCTTAGCTTTATGGAAGTCAGCTCGTTTGGGTCATAAGCCTTGGTTTATAGTCATGTTAATTTTAAATACAGCCGGTATTTTAGAGATATTATATCTTTTTATCTTTAGTAAGATGATAAAAAAGAATAAATAAGATGAACGAAAAAAAAGAAATAAAAAAGCCACAAATCAATAGTGGCGTTGTTTCTGATTTTATAAAACTGATTAAACCTTATTCTAAATCAGTTGTTTTTTTATTTATCTTTCGGTTCTTGTGTTTTAAAAATAATAATTGATGACTTTTATTCACTTATTTAGAAAATAGAAAAATATTTTCTGTTGTTTTAAAAGTTGAATATGATTTACTAATTAGATGTCAAAATAAATTATTAGAGTTAATTAAGATGATGAAAAATAATTAATAATTTTACTATGTTTTTTGTTAATAAGTTTATTAAGTTAAGATTTAAATCTCGCTATAAGAAAATAGAGAAATTTAAAAATAATCCTTTAGCAGTTCAGGCTAATGTTTTTTTAAATTTGATTGAAAAATCCAAAAATACAATTTGGGGGAAAAGATATAATTATTCTGAAATATTAAATAAGGATTTTAATTCAGCCTTGATTGATTTTCAATCTAGAGTTCCGATTTCTTCTTATGAAAAACTTTATACTGACATTGAAAAGGTAATTTTAGGAGAAGAAAATATTTTATGGCCAGGAAAAACCAAGTGGCTGGCTAAGTCATCCGGGACTACCAATAGCAAGAGTAAATTAATTCCGATAACTACAGAATCTTTAAAGAAATGTCATTATCAGGGAGGAGAAGATGTTATTGCTCTATATTTAAAATCAAATCCAAGAAGTAAATTATTTTCAGGTAAAACTTTGAGTGTGGGAGGTTCTTTTATTGATAAAAAAAATTCTAACGATTCTTCTTGTGGCGATTTATCTGCTATTTTGATACATAATTTACCTCTCTGGGCTAAAATTTTTCGAGCTCCTCGTTTATCAACAGCTTTATTGGGTGATTGGGAGCTTAAAATTGATATGATAGCTAAAGAAGCTATCAAGAGAAATATAACTGCCTTAGCTGGAGTGCCTTCTTGGACTCTCGTAGTTTTAAATAGGGTTTTGGAAATAACTGGTAAGAATAATATTTCGCAAGTTTGGCCAAATTTAGAATTATTTATTCACGGCGGTGTTAGTTTTTCTCCCTATAAAGAGCAATTTAAAAAAATAATTCCTAGCCCTAAAATGAATTATTTTGAAACCTATAATGCTTCCGAAGGTTTTTTTGCCTTAAATGAACAAGTAGGAGATGATGACATGCTTTTAATTTTAGATAGTGGTGTTTTTTATGAATTTATTCCTTTAGCAGAATTGGATCAAAAGGAGCCCAAGGTTCTTGATGTTTCCCAAGTGGAACTGAATAAAACTTATGCATTAGTTATTTCTACTAATGGTGGTTTATGGCGTTATCTTATTGGGGATACTGTTACTATAACATCTTTAAAACCATTAAAAATAAAAGTGGCTGGTCGAACTAAACATTTCATAAATGTTTTTGGTGAAGAATTAATGGTTTCTAATACTGATGAGGCTTTGCGTTTAGTTTCGGAAAAAACCGGGGTGATGATTTTGGATTATACAGTTGCTCCAGTATTTATGGAAAATTCTAATCAAGGAGGACATGAGTGGTTGATAGAGTTTTCTAATCCACCGGAAAATATTGATATTTTTACTAGAGAATTAGATCTGGCCTTGAAAAGTTTAAATTCTGATTATGAGGCTAAAAGATTTAATGATATGATATTGCTTCCACCTAAAATAAATATTGCTCGTTCAGGATTATTTTATAATTGGTTAAAGAATAAAGGAAAACTTGGTGGACAAAACAAAGTTCCGCGCTTATCAAATTCTAGGGAGTATTTGGAAGAATTATTAAAACTAATTTAATTTTCTCTATTGTTTAATTCCGATTTAAGAGCTATTTTCCTTAATGTTTTGCCTATTGTGTTTTTTATTAAAATAGTGTATAGTAGTAAACGTGAAACAAGACATTTTCTACATTCTTACGCAAATATTAAAAGTTCGTAAAGAGTTAGATCAAAGGTCGGCTTGTTTTTTTATAAATTTGCATAAGAATAAGTATGAAAAAATTATTTGTAGGCAGTTTGCCTTTTTCTGTTAAAGAAGATGCTTTGAGAGATTTATTTTCTCAAGCTGGAACAGTTGAGTCAGCCGTGATTATCATGGATAAAATGACTGGACGTTCTAAAGGATTCGGTTTTGTTGAGATGTCTTCTGAGGAAGAAGCTCAAAAAGCTGTAGAAATGTTTAATGGTTCTGATATGGAAGGAAGAAACATTATTGTTAGTGAAGCTCGTCCTCAAGAGGATCGTCCTCGTACCAGTTTTGGTGGAGGAAATCGTGGTGGATATAACAATGGTGGTGGATATAGAAATTAATATTTCTCTATAAACAAAAAAACAACCACGTATAATACGTGGTTGTTTTTTTTTGGTCGTTTTTAAAATTATTCTTCGATAATTCTAATTTTTAATTGAGCAACACCTTTATCTACTATACCGAGTTTTTCAGCTCCAGCATAAGATAGATCAAAGTCTCGACCAGCAATGTAAGGACCACGGTCAGTAACCACAGCATATAAAACAGAGTCGTTTTTAGGATTACTTATCTCTAGCTTGGTACCAAAGGGTAATTTCTTATGAGCAATGAAACTTTCATTGTACATATCAAAAATTTGTCCATTAGCCATTTTTCGGCCATGAAAGCCTGGTCCATACCAACTGGCGACCGCATAGAAAAAATCTGATTTTTCTGCTACAGCTATTTTTACCTCTTTTTCTTCTGTATTTTTGAAACTGTAAATATCTTTAATGTTGTCAACATTTTGATAATTACTTATTTTAACATCAGACGTGATTTTAGAAGAATAATCTCTACTTAATATGTTATCAAAGCCGTTTAGGCTATTTAAACCCTGAAAAGAGAAGATTCCTACCAAAAACAGCTGTCCGAGGCTTAAAAATATCTTTTTTTGCTTCATTTTTAGCTTTTTAGCGTCTTAATACACAATATTCGATAAAAGTGTATATAAGTAGCTAAATTTTGCTTAATTCTAAGTTTAACCGCCAATATTAAACTATTTATCTATTTTTGTCAATAGCAAGCGATTAAGCTTAAAATTTATAAATCTTTTTTAGAAAATAGTCAAGCTTTTTAAGAAATTTAAAATATTGAATTATTATTTATAAAGTGATAGAATTAGTCATATGAATTTAACAAAATTAGGCAAAATTTTTGCTGATCAAGAAAAATTTAGAATTAAACAAGCTGAAAAATTGATTTTTAAGGATCTGATAAGTGACTGGAAACAGGCCTCGGTTTTTTCTTTGGCTTTAAGAGAGAAATTACAAGAAAATTTACCTTTAGCTATTGAAAATAAATTATTTATTTCTAAGGATGGTCGTTCAGCTAAAGCTATTATTTTTCTAGAGGATGGTTTTAAAATAGAAACTGCTCTGATGGCTCATGGTGATGGTCGTAATACCGCCTGTTTGTCTTGTCAGGTTGGTTGTCCTTTGGCTTGTAAATTTTGTATTTCTGGCACTAATTTTAAAAGAAACTTAACTTTAGATGAAATTTTATCTCAAGCCCTGTTTTGGGCTCGCTATCTGAAAGAGAAAAAGATTGGGCGGCTTAGTAATATTGTTTTTATGGGTAGTGGAGAGCCCTTTTTAAATTATCAAAATGTTTTTCAAGCTATTTCATATTTAAATAGTCCTGATTATTTTGATATTTCAGCTCGCAAAATATCTATTTCTACTATTGGTGTGTCTGAGGGTATTAGAAAGATGGTTAATGAAAAATATCAGGTTAATCTAGCGGTTTCACTTCATTTTGTTGACGAAAGGACTAGAGTAGAGATGATGCCGGCTACTAAAAAATATAGTTTAAAAAAAATGTGGGAAGCTATTGATTATTATATTAAGGAAACCAATCGCAAAGTAATGTTTGAATATATCTTAATTAAGGGATTGAATGATTCCAAAAAAGAGGCTGAAGCCTTGGCCTTAATAATGAAAAAGCCGTTATATGCCGTTAATTTGATAAGGTATAATAAGACGGGGAAGTTAGAGCCATCTGAAACCAAGGCCATTACTGATTTTAGGGGTGTTTTACGTAATCGTGGAGTAGAGGTGGTGGAACGACATCGCTTTAATGAAGACATTTTTGGGGCTTGTGGGCAATTGATAGGGAAGTAATTACTCTTGACAGTCCTCCTTATTTAATATATAATACTGATACAATCAAAAAATCGCAGACAGCCAGCCTTGGGGAGACCCATATAAGCCTTGCCGAGATTTAAACATTTTGTTTTTATTTTGCCTATCTGCGTTTTTGCAGATTTTTTTATTTATTAATTAATTTAAATAATATGCCAAAAAATAAATTGCAAAAGCAAGAAATTTTACGAGATTTGGATAATAAAATTAAAAAATCCACCTCTATAATTTTCGCTACTTTTGACGGATTGGGTGTAAAAGAAAACGAAGACTTGCGTCATAACTTAAAAACAGAAAAAGGAGAATATTATGTTTCTAAAAAAACTTTATTAGATTTAGCTTTTAAAAATGAGAAGATTGATGGTTTGAATATTAAGAATTTTCCTGGAAAAGTAGCTGCTGTTTTTGCTTATGAAGATCAGATTTCTCCGGTTAAGGCTGTTTTTAATTTTAAAAAAGACAATAAAGATAAGATTGATTTTGTTGGTGGAATTTTGGATGGTAAGTTTATTAATAAGGACGAGGTTGAAAGTTTAGCAAAATTACCATCAAGATTAGAATTATATGGAAAATTACTTGGATCTTTAAGGTCTCCTGTTTCTGGTTTTGTCAATGTTTTATCAGGAAATTTACGAGGATTAGCCACAGTTTTAAAGGCTATTGCTAATAACAAAAATTAATAAAAAATAATAATTTAAAATAAATAATAATTAATTTAAAATTCATTTTTTTCCTTTGGGGAGGGAAGTGAGTTAACAAAAATTATGTCAGAAGAAAAAAAGAATGTTGAAGTCCCAGCTAAATTTAAATCATTAGTTGAGGAAATCGAAAAAATGAGTGTTCTAGATTTATCTGAACTAGTTAAAATTCTAGAAGACAAATTTGGTGTTTCAGCTTCTGCTCCAGCTATGATGGTGGGGGCTGTTGCCGCTGCTCCAGCTGAAGCTGCAGAAGAAAAAACTAGTTTTGATATTGAATTATCAGAAAGTGGAGCTAATAAGATTGCTGTTATTAAAGTAGTTAGAGAAGTAACAGAAATGGGATTAAAAGAGGCCAAAGACTTAGTAGATGGAGCTCCAAAGATTATTAAAGAGGGAGTTAAAAAAGAAGAGGCTGAAGAAATCAAGAAAAAAATTGAGGAAGCTGGAGGAAAAGCTGTTTTGAAATAATCATCCCAATTCTTAAATATAAAAAGAGAAGTTTGAAAAAACTTCTCTTTTTTTAGGAAAAGTATCTTATTTAGTAATTAAAAGATTAGATTAATGGAATAGATAACATTGCCGTTTAAAATGTAGGCCTTATTATTGTTTTCATCTACCATTATGTCTCTAAGATCATCAAATTTTTCACTATAATATTGGTTAATAAAATTAATGCTCTCCATATTATTACCACTTTTTTGATAATTATAAACGACAAATCTTTTTCCTTCTTTATCTAATATATAGAGGTATTTTTTACCTAGGCGCATTAAATTGGCTTTATTTATTTTTGGTTCAATATCTCCAGTGGAGAATTTTTGTGATTGTTTTCCTTCGCGGTATTCATAAATACTTCCATCTTGGTCGAGTAAATAAATATTATAATCAGTTATTAAATAAATAGGGTTGATATTTTGACTATCGTCCTTTATCCATCTATTAAAAGAATTTAAATTTTCTTTTGGTATTTGTTCGTAGCGATAAATTTGTTTTTCCTCTTTGTTTAATAGGTAAGGTCTATTGTTATAAATATCGAAGGATGAAATTTGAGGATAGTTTTCTATTTCAATATTATTAAAACTAATTTTTTCTTGTTCGTCGATAACAATAACCTGATTTTCACTTAAAAAGTAAACCTTATTATCTTTTTCGTTGATTGATATTCCATTATTTTTTATAGAATCATTCTTGGTTAGTTTGCTTAAAACTTTATTTTCTAAATTTAATAAATAAATAGAATTATTTGTTCCATCGATAGCATAAATTTTATTAACAGAGGAGAGTAGGGAAATAGCCTGAGCGTTAGCCTGGCTTTCGATGACGTTAAAATTTCCCAATTCGTCTGGCTCATTAATAGTGATGATTTTATTTATTTTAGCTATCTGTTCGTTTATTTTGCTTTCTATTTCAGGATAATTTTTTATTTTATTTTTTTCTTTATCACTAAGAGAATTTAATATTTGTCTTAGTTCTTCAATTATTTCTCCAGCTCGGTCTTCGTTGTTATAGAGAAGAGCTGAATCAATTTGGTTTTGTTTTTGTTCTATTAATTCTTCAAAACTAGAAGCACTTTCTTCTATTAATATTTCGCTAGTTTCTTTTTTTTGAAAAATAATATTAGCAATTAATATTAAAAGTAATATTCCGATTATAATTAGTAATATTTTTTTACTTTTCCATTTCTTACTAGATTTAGCTTGTTCCAAATGTTCTGTTATCTCAGTATTTTTTTCTTTTTTAGTTGTTTTAAAGCGAGCAAGTATTTTATTTAACTTGGGTAGTTTTTTAAAAATATTAATAAAGTTTAAGAAAGTAGTTATTTTTTGAGTTATTTTTTTCTTATTAATACTCCCAGGGGTTTTTAATAATTTTTCGGTATTTTTTTCAGCTTGATTAAGGTCTGATTCATAATATTTGAAATCTCCTTCGGGACTATTAGAGCTGGTATTTTTTATAAGTAATCCACAGAAATTGGAATAATTATTGATCTTTTTTAAATAATTTTTGATTTGTTCAGTGGCTCCTTCTAGTTTTAATTCGCCAATTATTTTTACAAATTCATCACCTAAAAGGTATTGCGAGAGTGAAGGATTAGAAAAGACAATATAAGATTTATCCGGTAGTTCTCCACTGATAATGGAAGAGAAAATTTTGCCAGAGGCCAATTCTTCTAATTCGTGCTCCTCGTCGTTGGGGTTGATATCGCTAATTTGCCAGTTTTCTTCTTCTTTTTTAATTAAAAAGGACTTATTCTGTCCCATACTGGAAAAATATATTTGTTCATCATAAATTAGACCAACGACTATATTTAAGGTTTTGAAATTAAAGCTTATTTTTTGTTGATCAATAAATTCAAGTAGTTCTCGGTTGCTTCTAACTAAAGCTGATTCAAAAATAGCTTCAACTTTTAAATTATTTAACTGCTCGGATAGAAAGATTCGCTCATTTAAGTAGTAGTTTTTTTCTAGTAATTGACTGATAATAAAAACAATCTTTTCCGATATTTTATCGGGTTGATTAATTTCGGTTAGAAGAAATAATAGACCAGCTTTATCAACTTGGTTTTTGTGGGGCTCAATAATTGTAGACTGAATAAAACTTTTGTTCGGGTTGTTTAAAATATTTACCCGCGATGTTTTAATAGGCATACCATTGACTAAAGTTTATAAATATTATATAGTATATATTATAATACAAATATAATATTTTTCCAATATAATAATAAAATAATAATAAAAATATGTTAGAGAAATTATTCGGTTCTAAAACTAGGGTTAAGGTTTTGAAAATTTTTTTACTTAATCCTGATAAAAAATTTTACTTAAGACAATTGTCTCGGGATTTAAAACTACAAGTAAACTCTATTCGTAGAGAGTTACTTAGTTTAGAGGAATTCGGTTTATTGATCTCTTCTAATGATAGCACAAATTCCCATACTTTGTCCAATAGTTCAGGTTCTGGCAAAAAGAAGTCTGCTAAGGTAGCTCCTTTAAATGATAAAAAGTATTATTGGGTTAATAAGGGTTTTGTTTTATTTTCGGAGGTAAAATCTTTGATCAGTAAATCTCAGATTTTAGCTGGGGAGAGCTTTATTGTTAATTTAAAATCTGTTTGTGATCCTCAATTCATTTTGCTTTCTGGTATGTTTGTGAACAATGACCATTCTCCCACTGATATTTTAGTTGTGGCTGATGTAGAAAAAGAAAAGTTAGTAAAAATTATTAATGAAATGGAATTAGAACTAGGACACGAGGTTAATTTTACTGTTATGGACAAAAAAGAGTTTCAGTATCGCCAAGAAATAGCTGATGTTTTTTTACATAGTGTTTTGAATTCTAAAAAAATAATCTTATTAGATAAAATTTTAGATAATCATGAATAAGAATTTTTTTAATTTTAAAAGGAAATTTTTTCTGAAGTCAGGTTTTTACAAAAATGCTCTGATTATTTTTATTATTATATTTATTGTCATTATTTCAGTGACAATTTTTTTATTTTTTAAATTTAAATCTATATATACAAATATTTCTTCGGGTCGGCAGGATTTAATTTATTCTTGGGAATTAGCTAGTCGAGGAGATTTTTCTGGGGCTGAAGAATTTTCTAAAAGTGCTACCAATCATTTTGCGGTAGCTAGTGAAACCTTGGGTGTTTTGCAAAACAGCTTGGTATCTAGAAAGATTAAAATATTAAATACAAATTTAAATGATTTTAAAAAATTAGCTCAATTAGCAGAAGTTTTGAGTGGATCGGCTGGGAAGGCTTTATCTCTCATGAAAAATATTGAAGATATTTTTTCCGGGAAAAAGGCTGATAATTTTTTAGATTTAAGTCTTGAAGAGAGAGTTTTAGTTTTAAAGACTTTATATGAAAGTTATCCCGAAATTCAGGGAATTAAAGCTAATATTGATTTATCTTTATTTTATTTACAGCAAAGCAAAGATAATAGGTTTTTGTCGTCTTATGCTGGGCAGTTTGATGATCTGAGTAAGAGTTTAATGAGCATTTCTCAGGGTTTGGAAAAAACAGTTTCTTTGGCTAGTATTATTCCTTTTTTGGCTGGTTATCCAGAGCCCTCTTCTTATTTAATAATTTTGCAAAATAATAATGAGCTTCGTCCTAGTGGTGGGTTTATTGGTTCTTATGGTATTTTAGAGCTTCAGGCTGGTGATATTAGTAAGCTGGAAACCCATGATATTTATCACTTAGATATGCCAGCTAGCCAGAACCCTTCTTTTAAGGTTGTTCCACCGGAAGCTATTAAAAAATATTTAGGAAGTGATCGGTGGTTTATGCGGGACGCTAATTGGTCTCCTGATTGGCCTAGCAGTGCTAAAAATTTGCAATGGTTTTATAAGGAGGAGCTATTAGCCTCTAATCGCGCTTCTGAATTAAAAGATTTTTCCGGGGTTATCGCCATAGTGCCAGAATTTATTACAGATTTATTATACATAGTTGGTCCGATAAAAATTGGTGATCAAATTTATGATCAAAATAATTTTATCGATATATTACAACACGAAGTTGAAATATCTTTTAGGGAGAATGGGATTTCTGAGTGGGATAGAAAGTCGGTTATTGGTGACATTTTGCAAAAATTAAAAACAAAATTATTTAATTTACCGTCAGATCGTTGGCGGGAGTTGTCGGAAGTTTTTAATAAAAATATTTCTCAGAAAAATATCTTGGTTTATTTAAATGATGATTATAGCCGAAAAATTTCTACTAATTTAAATTGGGGGGGAGAGCTCCGAGCTAATTCTGGTGATTATTTAATGGTGGTTGATGCTAATTTGGCAGCTTTTAAGACTGATCGGGTTATGGACAAGAAAATTAAATATTATTTAACAGAAGAGGGTGATCGTTTCAGGGCTAGAGTAGAACTTTCTTATCAGAATAATGGTAATTTTGATTGGCAAACTACTCGTTATCGAACTTTTACTAGGGTTTATGTTCCTTTAGGAGCCAATCTTATTTCTTCTTCCGGTTCTTTGGAGAGAGTGGAGAGTTTAATAGAAAAAAATATTACTTACCCTAAATCATATTTTAGTAGTTTTCTTTCAGTAGAACCCGGAGACAAGAAAACTTTAGTTTTTGAGTATTATTTACCCGATGATTTTTATAAAAATTTTAAACTTAGTAATTCTTATTCTTTATTATTGCAAAAACAGCCCGGTAGTAGGGGGTCTCAGTTTGAAGTTTATTTAAAATTTTCTAGACCAATAATTTCTTCCAAGAGCGACTTGAGTCAAGATGAATTTTTTAAATTAAACCAAGAGAAAAACGAAATCCAGTGGAATGATAGTTTAGATCAAGATCATCTTTTAGAGTTGAAATTTTAATTTCCAATATTATGATTGAAAAAAAATCACAAAACAGATTCCTTATTATTTTTTTTATTTTCATTTTATTTTCTGTTACTCTTTTTTTGGCTGTTTACAATCATTTTTTGGCTTTGATTATTTTAGCCTTAGTTTTTTTATTAATTGCTTTTATTATTCAGCCCTTGATTTCTCTTTATTTGATGGCTTTTTTTCTTCCGGTAGTCGGTTGGGCTTTCCATTTTAATTCTTTAGAGTTGCCTTTAATAGATCTTTTATCCCTATTGGCTTTAACTGGGTTTATTATCCGTTATCTTTATATTTATTTTTTTTCTTATTACCCAGAAAAAATAATTTTTCCTTTGTTTGGTCCTTTTTT
>JAQVFY010000032.1:1896-6546 GCA_028696995.1 Patescibacteria group bacterium | reverse complement strand
GATATGGCCTCTTTGAAAAAAAGCATTGACTCTTAGTCGGTTTTTGTCTTCAAAGTTGTACGAGAAATCTATCTCCTTTTGCTCAAGAAACTTCTTTCGTTGTTCTTCATTCATCAGAGCCAATACGATTCCCTCACATTCTTGAGGAGTCAGATCTTTAACCCCCGGAGCTTTGTAAAGTTTTCCAACTAATCTTAATGTCGGAGGATGTCCGACTGATAGATGAAGATCGGATGCGTTCTTTCCAATCGCCAAGGTTAACAATTCATTTAATTTTTGTTGGTAATTTATCATCTTTATGCTTCTTCTCCCACTCTTAAGACTTCTTCAACCGATGTTAATCCCCTTAAGACTTTCAAAACTCCGTCTTGCCTTATTGTAATCATCTCTTGTCTTTTGGCCTCTTGCCAAATCTTATCTTCCGTCGGGCCCGCCACAACTATATTGGCAAGCTGATCGGTCATCTGTAATACTTCAAAGAGACCGATTCTTCCTTTATAACCTCTCCAATTGCATTTCTTGCAACCAACCGCTTTATAAACTTCAGAAAAAGATATATCAAGACCTTTTTTGGTACTCTCGGGAAGAGTTGCTATCTCCGCTTCCATCATCTTTTTCGCTTCCCCGCTAACCTTCACTTTCTCTTTACAATGAGAGCAAAGCATTCCGACCAATCGTTGACCGATCGATATACTCAAAGCTGAAGGAATTAAGAAAGCCGGAACTCCCATGTCGATTAACCGAGGGATAACCCCGACCGCATTATTGGTATGAAGTGTTGATAATACAATGTGCCCCGTCAATGCGGCATGAATTGTCAACGTGGCCGTTTCTTCGTCTCGCGCCTCTCCAACCATAACTATATCCGGATCTTGTCTCAAAATGTGTCTCAATCCTTGAGGAAAACCGTAACCTATATCTGGTCTGATTTGAGAATGATTAACTCCTTTTAAAAGGTACTCTATCGGGTCCTCAAGAGTTACAATATTCACCTCCTCCTGATTCAAAATGTTCATTAGTGAATATAGAGTTGTTGTTTTTCCTGATCCTGTCGGCCCCGTGGCTAAAATCAATCCGTGAGGTTTCTTTGTGGCATCCTCCACAATCTTGAGATTCCTTTTCTCAAGCCCAAGATCTTCCAATGTCTGAACTCCTTCTCCTGAAACAAGAACTCTCATTACTACTTTCTCTCCGAGAGACGTGGGGAAAGTTGAAACTCTAAAGTCGATCTCTTTATCATAAACCAAAGTGGAGAATCTTCCGTCTTGAGGAATTCTTGTCTCATCTATCTTTAAGTTTGAAAGAATTTTAATTCTGGCAACGATTGCCGGATGAATCCTACTCGGAAGAAATATTGAAGAATGAAGTATCCCGTCTATTCTAAATCTCACTCTCGACTTGTCCTTAAACGGCTCTATGTGAACGTCCGATGCGGCGCCATCAACCGCATATTTGAGAATAACCGCGACCATCTTTATAACCGGCGCATCTTCGGCTAAAGGTCGAGACCCAACATCTTCGGTAAAAATGGATTCCTCTCTCTCTTCTTTAAGTTCCCCTTCAAGACTTTCAAGAGCGCGAGAGAATTCTTTTTTTAATGTTCGGTACTGTTTTAATATGTTGTTAAAATCAGTAATCGTGATTAAGAATGTTTTGTAAGAGAAGTTGCTTTGTCGCGCCAAGAAATTAAGAAGCTCTTGCGCTTTCAAATCTTCAGGATAAACCATTCCAACTTCTAAAACATTCTCTTCAATCCTTAAAGGAACCATCTTGTAGTATTTCGCCGACTCTTCGGATATGAACTCTAAAGCTTTGAGAGACACCTCTTCAGCTTCGATCTCTTTGAAAGGAACCCCCATTATCTCACTCTTAAGTTGAAAAAGAGCTTTCTCGGGGAAAATCTCTTTCTGGATTATGACCTCCTCTTCTTTTTTGCCCGACGTCTTGATGTCGGACTCAAGAATTACGGCCTCTTTATCCGTAATTATTCCTTTATCAATCAATTTTGATACAAGATCAGCCATTCTATTCTACGATGTTTTCTTCTTCTATTGGTTCTGAATCTTCTCTAAAAACACTCTCTTCTTCCGACTCTGACTCCGACTCCGCTTCTTCTGACTCTGCTCCCTCAGGAAGTTCAAAAAGGTCTTCTCTGCCTCCTTCAGGAAGCTCTCCCGATTCTATGCCGTCCGATTGGAAAGGATTTGGTCTCCCTGGAGTTTGATTAAATGGCGGGATCAGTGAAAAAGTTCTTAATCTGTTGAAATCCTGTAAATCCAAAATTCTGTCTATAGTCGGTTTTATCTCTAAAAAGTTTTCTCTCATCTCCAACGTCACTTCCGGCTCCTTGAATTCCAAGTCAACTCCGATGAAATGTATGAGTCCGGCAAGAGCGATTATGAAAACAGCCAAGTAAACCAATGTCTCTTGTTTCTCTTTTTCTTTTAAAAATTTAATTGCCATATCAGTAAGAGTAGGTTTTTAATTTTAGGGAGAGTAGAAATCGAGCTCCCGAAGACGCCTCGGTCTCTCCGGTATCGTCAGCTCCGGAAGACGGTGATATCGAAGCGCTGACTATATCAAATAATTTTACAGATCTCTCCAATTCTTTTATGAAACCTTTAAGAGAAGAATAACTGCCCCCGACAACCCCCATCTCTATTGTCGTCTCTTTCAAATTCAATCTGTCTGGTGAATCAGATGTTGAAAAAGATCCGATGTTCGACAACTGCAAGCCCGAGTCAACAGCTACTCTCTCAAGATAGTAGATGGTCGAGGGAAGCGCCGGGTCAGAAGGCATTCCCTTTTTGATTTCGTTGAGAATGTTGACATAGGGCATAATTTCATTCTCAGCTTTGATTATCTCTCTTACATGAATATCTTCTCGATTTAATTCTTCTTTCATGACGGCAAGTTTGGCTCTTTCCGCTAAATAACTGTGAAAAAACGGCAACGACACAAACAGAGATATTAATATCGCAAAGAAATATGGTATTAATATGTTCTTGGTCTTAATCATTGTAATTAAAGGTTAAACAACTCTTCGCTAAAGACAATTGTCATCGGGAATGATACTCGACCGTCATCACGTCTTGTAAAACTGTTTATTCCCGAGCTTACAATCATCTTCTCCGAGTCAAAGAGTCTTTTTTGTTGATCAAATGCAACTATGTTAGTGGCAATACCGCTTGTTCTTATCGTTCTTTCGTCAACACTGATTTGAAGATCGGAAAGATAGACTTCCGGATGAATATTCTTTTCTATAACCATAAGCATCGGATCCGGTGATCTCCTTTTTTCTAAAATGAAAACGAAATCACTGGTCCTTTTAAGGTGTCCTTCCATCTCTTTTTCAAGCAAAAGTATTTCGGGGCTTTTCTTCGCTTCTATTTGACTTTTAATATCGTCTATCTTCTGCGTAGCCCTCCACGTAAGAAGGAGGAAAGTAACAGTTGATATGATAGCCAAAAAAAGAAGAGAAAGTCCGACATACCAAGCTATAGTTGCAACGGAAAAGACTTTCTCTTCTCTTTTCTTTGGTATTATTTCTATTGCCATCTCTTTTATTTTTTATTCTCAATATATCTAAGAGCTAAGCCGACGGCTACCGAATATCTTGGACTCATCTCTTTGATGACCGACTCAAGAATCGGAGGATAAACAATGTTAAGGAAAGGATTCGCTATCTCGGTCTCTTTTTGAGTCTGTTCTTTTAAAAACTCCGCGAGACCCGACATTTGAGCTGCTCCACCTCCGACGATAACTTTGTCTATCTCCTTCTTCTCGTTTCTGAAATAGTTGTCGGAAACTTGTTTCGATTCCGAGGCGAGCCCGCTAAACCTTAGCCTTAAAAACGATCCTATCTTCTGATCATCGATGCCTTTGTCTTTAATCAATTCTTCAGCTTCATTATAATCAATCTCCAAGTTATCAGCAAGCTCTTTTACTATCTCTCCCACGGCAAAGTCTATACTGTAAGTTGATCGAACAATCCCACTCTTAACAATAGTGATCGTTGTGCTTTGAACTCCGAGATCTATAAGTTGAATCGTCTTATTAATATCTTCTTTTCCAATCACGGCTCGAGCTAAACTAAAAACCTCGGCTTCTATCGCCGCGACTTTAATTCCGGCCATCTCAGCCACTTTTTGATACTTTAATATAGTCTTGTTCGGAACAGCAACCAAAAGAATTTTAAGCTCTTTTTTCTTGTTATCTTTCCCAACAGCTTGATCGTTATCAATCAAAGACCAATCAAGAGTCATCTCTTGAAGCGGTAACGGAATATGCTGACGGGCTTCAAAGCGAACCACGGAAGCTATCTCTTCTTTGGGCATCGGCGGAGTGGTAAAGACTGTAAAAAAACTCATAAAGTCGGGAATTGAGAATATCGCTTCTTTGGTTCCAATCTTTGTTTCGTTGAGAATATCCTTAATACTGTCGGCTACTTCACGATCCGAAGCAAAGAAAGCTTTCTTTCTGATCCCACCTTCTAAGTCTTTCTTGTCAATCTTATTAATTCTTTCGCCATAATTTTGAAGAACAGTTCCTTTCTTTGAATAAGACAGCTCAACAGCTTTGACCGAGGATGTTCCTATGTCTATGCCGAGATGTCTTTCACTCTTACGAAAAAAAGGTATTTTGAACATT
>JAQVFY010000032.1:0-1886 GCA_028696995.1 Patescibacteria group bacterium | reverse complement strand
CGAACTCACGGTACCGTCACCGGCACAACAGTTTTCAAGACTGCCACCTTCAACCGCTCGGTCACCCCACCCTAAGAGTTTTATAGCATAAAGAAAGTTTCTTAAAAAGAGGTCTTTGAATTAATCTTAATTGAATCTTTAGAAATGCTTTTGAAGACACAAAACCCATAATCAATTTCAAGAGATTCTCATTCTAAACGATCTGACACAATTCTCAACACTAAAGCAGAATATTATCAATTATACAGCTTTATCGGAAGAACTTAAAACCCATAATCTTATTATAAGAAACTCACTCTTTGAAACATTTTTGAAAAAGTGTTTTAAATCAATCCATGTCAGCCAAATACTTATCTTTGGTTTGAGCATAGAGTGTTTGGATTTCAGAGGTTGTTAAAGCGCGAGAGTAGATACGGATATCGTCAATAAGGCCGTTGAATTTATAAATAGAACAATTATTGTTTTCACATCCTATTCTGGCATAATTTGTCGGCCATCTTGTTGATCCCGTCCATCCAACAAACTCAGTGACCCTCATTAATTCACCATCTATATACATTCTTCGATCAATTCCATCGAAAGAAACTAAAATATGATGCCACTCATCATCATGTAGGCTCTTGATTACGGTTATACTTGGTATAGAAGACCCATCATCCATTCTAAAAGCAAGGTTGCCGGAGGAAGTTAAGTATACGGTTAAGCCATAAGTAATGCTTACTATTCCGTTCATACTCATCTCTTGACCTAATCCTGGAGTTTTAATCCAAACACCGATTGAAAAAATATGCAATGGAAAATAATCATCACCTGTGCCAATGTTTATATATGAGTTTGAAAAGCTTCCCGCTTGCCCCTGTCCCATCCTTCCATCCACCCATTCTACATTAAAAAGGCTTCCATGATTATTATATCCACTGACATCCTCTGCATTTCCATCTAACTTCCACCAACCAATAATGTCGGCTCCCAATAATCGATGAGTGGATGCCTCAAATTGTATAATATTTGAGATTCTTGCACTTCCCTTTACTTCCCTAAGATTAGAAAAAACAATACTGGCTAAGAGGCCCAAAACCGCTACTACAACCAAAAGCTCTACTAATGTGAAGGCCTTCTTGTCCATATCAAAGATCTATAGCTTTAAAGAATAAAACATTATTGATTCCATAGCATTGAACATTCTGGAGTAAATCATTATTTCAGAATAAAGTATATCGCCAGAACCTTTGATCCTTAAATAATCATCGTCAAATGATCTCAAGGGAGTATCTGTCGTTCGACTACCAATCAAGCTACCATTGATGTATATGAAATAACCCGTATTTTCACTCCAAGTTATTAACAGATGGTTCCAATTTTTCTCAATGAAGTTGGGCTCATTGTAGTTGAAAGTATAATGATTATACCCCGTTCCATCTGGTGTACTCCAATGAAACCCAACCACTCTCTCTGGGTAACTCAAATTAGTTTGCATATTCAAAGAATTGGATCCACTATAGGCGTTAGCAGTACTTATCCATATATCATTCCTATCGTAAGGGTATCCCGATGGAATTTTAAACCAAAAGGCAAGCGTACCAGCCTCGTGACTCACATTTTGGAGAGGAATATGGATTTCCCCATATTGTATATTTCCGTTAAGTTGTAAGCTGTAACCTCGGCCTTCGGGGGTATCATTTACAAATATGGGGCTACCCGATCCAGAATAGATGGCATGATTATTATAACCAGAAATATCATTGAGGCTTTCGTCAAACTTCCACCAACCTACCAAGTCAGCTCCCAAGAGATTGTGCATGTTTGATTGAAAGGAGAGAGCGTTGGATATCTTGGCTTGTTCTCTGGCTCCTGTCAGATTGGAGAAGACTATGCTGGCTAAAAGG
>JAQVFY010000031.1 GCA_028696995.1 Patescibacteria group bacterium | reverse complement strand
TTATTTGAAGCGGGAATTGGAGCAGTGGCTATTCAAAATCTTTTAAAGAGGATTAACTTAGAAAAAACTATTGCTAAATTAGAAGATAAATTAGAAACGGTTATTGAAACTAAAAAGGATAAAATTATTAAGAGATTAAAATTACTCAAGAATTTAAAGAAAAATAATATTCGTCCCGAGTGGATGATTTTAGATGTCATTCCAGTTATTCCACCAGATCTTAGACCGATGGTAGCTTTAGATGGAGGTCGTTTTGCTTCTTCTGATTTAAATGATCTTTATCGTCGGGTTATTAATCGCAACAATCGTTTGAGACAATTGATAGAATTAAATGCGCCTGAGGTTATTTGTCGTAATGAAAAAAGAATGCTTCAGGAAGCTGTTGATTCCTTGATAGATAATTCAGCCCGTAATAGTAAAATGGTAGTGGCTTCTACTGGGCAAAAAAGACAATTGAAATCTTTAGCTGATTCTTTGAAGGGTAAACAGGGTCGTTTTCGTCAAAATTTATTAGGAAAACGTGTTGATTATTCTGGCCGTAGTGTTATCGTAGTTAATCCTAAATTAAATTTAGATCAATGTGGTTTGCCTAAAATAATGGCCTTAGAATTGTTTAAACCTTTTATTATTGCTGAGCTTATTAAAAGAGAGGTTGTTCATAATGTTAGAAGTGCTTCTCGTTATATTGAGGCTGGGAACGATGAGGTTTGGGATATTTTAGAAAAAATTATTGATGAAGCCTATGTGCTTTTAAATCGTGCTCCAACCTTACATCGCCTTGGTATTCAGGCTTTTAGACCAGTTTTGATTGAAGGAAAAGCTATTCAAATTCATCCTTTAGTTTGTACTGCCTTTAATGCTGATTTTGACGGAGATCAAATGGCCGTTCATGTCCCTCTTACTAAAGAAGCTGTGGCTGAAGCTCGTGATATTATGTTATCTTCTCATAATTTATTAAAACCAGCTACTGGTGAACCGATTGTTGCCCCTAACCAAGATATTGTTTGGGGTGCATATTATATTACCTTGGAAGATTCGACATCAAGAGACGATAAAGAGCTAAAACGTTTTTCTGACGAGCAAGAAGCTTTATTAGCATATGATTATAAATTAATTGATTTGCATGAAAATATAAATGTTAGAATTAATAAGGAAATTATTAAAACTACTATTGGTAGAATAATATTTAATAAAATTATTCCCGAAAAATTACGTTATGTTAATGAAATTTTAGGGAAAGGTAAAATTAAAAATTTAATTAAAGATTGTTTAAACTTGTATGGAGAAGATCGTACGGTTAAGTTTATTGATGATTTAAAAAATTTAAGTTTTGAATTTATTACTAAGAGTGGTCTTTCTTGGAGCTTTGGAGATTTACCAGAACTACCGGAAAAAGATAAATTAATTGAAGAGTCTAATGATCATATTGATCAAATTAGAGATCAATTTAATGAAGGACTTTTAACTGAAAGTGAAAGATATACTAAAGTAATAGAAACCTGGACCTTAACTAAGGAAAAAATTGCTGATATTTGTAAAGAAAGTTTAAAAAGTTCTTTGCCAGTTTATTCAATGATAGATTCTGGAGCTCGTGGTTCTTGGGCTCAACCAGTTCAGATCATTGGTATGAAGGGTTTAGTGACTTCGCCTTCCGGGGCTATTATTGAATTGCCTATTAAGGGAAATTTAAAGAAAGGTTTTTCGGTATTAGAATATTTTATTGTCACTCATGCTACTAGAAAAGGTTTATCTGATACTGCTCTTAGAACTGCTGGAGCTGGATATTTAACTAGAAGACTGGTTGATGTAGCTCAGGATGTTATTATCTCTGAAGAGGATTGTAAAGATGAAGAAGGATTGTTTATTAGTCGAGAAGAGATTGAAAAGGAAAATGATGATTTTTTTAGAAAAATAACAGGACGTTATTTAGCAAAAGATTTAGTGGATAAAAAAGGTAAGGTTTTATTAGAGAAAGGATGTTTATTAACTGAAGAATTTATTAAAGAAATTAAAAATAAAGATATTGAGTTTGCTACTATTAGATCGGTTTTGAATTGTAAATTGCATAAAGGAATTTGTGCTAAATGTTATGGTATTGATTTAGCTTATAATAAAGAGGTTAAATTAGGAACTACTATTGGAATTATTGCTGCCCAATCTATTGGAGAACCAGGAACTCAGCTTACTATGAGAACCTTTCATACTGGAGGTGTAGCTAGTACGGAAGATATTACTCAGGGTCTTCCTAGAGTTGAAGAAATTTTTGAAAATCGTAGTCCAAAAAAGAAGGCCTTGATGTCTGAAGTTGATGGAAAAATAAAGATTGAGTTAGGGCAAAAAACTATTAAAGATAAAGATGGAAAAAATGTTCTTGTTAATAATCCTCAAGAAAAAATTTTAAAAATAATTTATAAAGGAGATTCTAGCGATAAATATTATTTTAGAGAATTGGCTAATCAAATAAAATTATCAGGAGAAAAGTTTTCTAAAAAAGAATTAGAGCCTCAAGTTAAAGTTAAAAATGGTGATAAGATTGTGAAAGGAACCGAGCTTTATTCTATTTTAGATAAGAGTGTTAAAGCGGAGTTGGGAGGAGTTGTTAAGGTTAATGATAAATTTATTGAAATTTCTACTGAGATTGATAAAATCCAAGAATTTACTATTCCTCGTGGAGTCATGATTTGGGTAAAAGATGGAGATATTGTTAAGCCAGGAGATCGTTTAACCGAGGGAAGTTTTGATTTAAAAGAATTGTATCGTCTGCGAGGCCGTTTAGAAACTCAGAAATATATTATTAAAGAAATTCAATATGTATATTCTTCTCAAGGACAACCTTTAAACGATAAACATATTGAGATTATTACTAGGCAAATGTTCTCTCGTCATTTTATTAAAAGTACTGGCGACACTGATTTGCTTCCAGGTGAAACGGTTGAGGATGAAGTTCTTTATCAAGCTAATAAAGATAATAAAAATAAAGCTAAATCTGATAGATTGCTTTTAGGTATTACTAAAACCTCTCTTACTACTGATAGCTTTTTATCAGCCGCTTCTTTTCAAGAAACTCCTCGAGTTTTAATTGATGCGGCGTTAAGTGGGAAAATTGATTATTTAGAAGGACTAAAGGAAAATGTTATTATTGGATGTTTGATACCGGCCGGAACTGGTTATAAGGAGAAAAAGAAAAGAGAAATATATAAATAGGATATATAAGATTATATGAAAATCATTGTTGGATTAGGAAATCCTGGTGAGAAGTATCAAAAAAATCGGCACAATGTTGGTTTTATGTTTTTGGATTTTTTGGCCGGAGTAGATACTTCTTGGAAGTTCAATAAAAAATTTAATGCCTTTATTCTGGAAAGGGGATCTGATATTTTAGTAAAGCCTCAAACTTTTATAAATAATTCAGGAATGACTGTTCGAGCTATTTTGGATTATTATAAATTAATTCCTAAAAAATTTGGTTTGTTTACTAATAAAAATAGTGATTTAAGTGAAGTTTTGACTGTTGTTCACGATGATTTAGATATTGATTTTGGAAATTTTAAAATATCTATTGGAGCGGGCAGTGCCGGTCATAATGGAGTTTCCTCTATAATCAATCATTTAAAAACTAAGAACTTTAAAAGAATTCGTTTGGGAATAAATAACGAATTTAAAGCTAATATTTCAGGAGAGAATTTTGTTTTGCAAAATTTTTCTAAAAACGAGCTTGATGAATTAAATAATATTTTTCAGAAAATTGTAATATAGTTTTAAGGAGCGTTGATATAAAAAAAGAAAGGATTTTATTCCTTTCTTTTTTGTTGTTTAAAAAATAGATAAAAAATAATAGGCATAGAAATTTGCCTAGAATTAGAAGATTAACCTCATTTAAGTTCTTTCTCAAGAAAAAAGGAGGGAACTTGAGCGAGAACACTTCTAGGCAAATTGTATGCCCATTATCTTTGAAATTGTAGGAATACTTTATAATATTTTAAATTAAAAGTCAATAGTTTATTTATTCAATATTTATTAACAATTTAGGGCGGTTTTATGGTTGTTCTGTTAGTATATAGAGAAAAATATAAATTAATAATAATTTAAAGCTATGGAAAATACAAAAAAAGAGGAGTTCTTGTTTTTTATGGCTTTTAATAATTTAATAAATTTTACCTTTGAGAGGTATAAATTATTGATGAAAAAATTTTCTGATTTAGAAACAGCTTTTTATAGTAATTATTCAGATTTATTGGAGGCTGGCTTAGATCAGAATTTGGTTCAGGATTTTATTATTAAGAGAAAAAAATTTAATTTAAATGAAGCTTATCAAAAAGTTATTGATGAAAATTTAAAGATTTGTGTTATCACTGATCCTGATTACCCTTTTTTACTTAAGAATATCTATAGCCCTCCCCCACTTTTGTATTATCGGGGTAATTTGGATATCGATTGGAAGGCCTCTTTGTCGGTGGTTGGATCGAGAAGATTTACTTATTATGGAGAAAAAATAGTTAAAAATTTGTTACCTGGTTTGGCTCGAGCTGGTATCGCTATTGTTAGTGGATTGGCTATTGGGATAGATTCTTTAGTTCATTTAGATGTGGTTAATAATGGAGGGAGAACTATTGCTGTTCTGGGATCAGGTTTAGATTATTTAAGTGTTTATCCTCGGAGCAATAGAGAATTGTTTGAGAAGATTATTTCAAGTGATGGTTTAGTTTTATCAGAGTTTCCTCCAGGGACTGATCCGGTTTCTTTTAATTTTCCTCAGAGAAATAGGATAATTGCCGGTTTATCAAGAGCAACTTTAGTAGTAGAGGCCGGGAAGAAGTCGGGCTCATTGATAACAGCTAGGTATGCTTTAGATGAAGGAAGAGAGGTTTTTAGTGTTCCAGGAAGCATTTATGATGATAATTTTTTGGGTAGTAATAATTTGATAAAAAATGGAGCTAGTGTGGTTTTAGAGCTCAATGATATTTTTGATTTTTTTAATGTTTTGCCTCTTTTTGAGGGAAAACCTGTTAAACAGGCCTATATAGGAGAAAACGACCTGGAAAAGGCTATTTTGAGCCTTCTAGAGCTTGGAAAACACCATATTGATGAGATATTTGAAGCTTTGCCCTATAATATCTCAGAAATTAGTTCTACTTTGGTAATATTAGAAATGCGGGGATTTGTGAAAGATATTGGCGGAAAAAACTATCAAAAGGCCTGATTTGTGTTTTTTTTATTTTAATACTATAATTGTTTTATAAAAATAAAGTCATTGATTATATTAATATTATTGTAGTTGATGATAAAATAGCTTATGAATTTAATAATAGTAGAATCTCCGACCAAGGCTAGGACTATTGCCAAGTTTTTGGGTAATGATTATAAGGTGGAGTCATCTTTTGGCCATATTCGGGACTAGCCTAAAAGTGAGTTAGGGGTTGATTTGGAGAATGATTTTACTCCAAAATATGTGATTCCTAGTACTGCCAAAAAAAGAGTGGCAGATTTAAAGAAATTAGCAAAAATAGCTACTAATGTTATTCTAGCTTCTGATGAAGACCGTGAAGGAGAAGCTATCGCCTGGCATTTGTCTGAGGCTCTAGCTTTAGATGACAGCAAATCTCAGAGAATTGCTTTTCATGAAATTACTAAAGAAGCGATTTTGTCGGCCCTTAGTAATCCTAGAAAAATTGATCAGAAAATGGTAGATGCTCAACAGGCTCGAAGGGTTTTAGATAGGCTGGTTGGATACAAGTTGTCTCCCTTTTTGTGGAAGAAAGTGGCTAAGGGTTTGTCGGCTGGTCGAGTTCAAAGCGTAGCAGTGCGTTTGATAGTGGAAAGAGAGAGAGAAATAAAAGCTTTTATTCCGCAAGAATATTGGGACGTTAATGCTGTTTTAGCCAAAGATAAAAATAATTTTTCAGCTAGATTACTTAAGGTTGATAATAAGTCAATTGACAAATTTTATTTTAAAAGTAATGAAGAGGCTCAAAAAGTTTTAGATTCTTTGGCTGGGACCAAATGGTTGGTTGATAATATTGAAGGTAAGGAAACAATTAAAAATCCTCTCCCTCCTTTTATTACTTCTTCTTTGCAACAAACTGCTAATCGTCGTTTAGGTTTTAGTGCTAAGCAAACCATGATGGTAGCTCAAAAGCTATATGAAATGGGGCATATTACCTATATGAGAACGGATTCTACTAATTTAGCGCAAAAGTTTAGAGATGAAGCTAGTAATTATATTAAAGAAAAATTGGGAGAAAAATATTTAATTTCTGGCGGAAGGGTTTTTAAGGCTAAAAGTAAAAATGCTCAGGAGGCTCATGAAGCTATTCGTCCAACCTCAGCTTTTTCTGAGCCAGAAAAATTGTCGGCTAAGTTGGATAAAAACCAATTTAAACTTTATCAATTGATTTGGCAAAGGACCCTGGCATCTCAGATGACAGGAGCAATATTGGATACCGTTTCGGTAGATATTTTAGCTGGAGAAAAAAATGAGTTTTTGTTTCGAGCTAATGGTCAAACGGTTAAGTTTAAGGGTTATTTAGAAATATATCCAGAGGTGGTTAGTGAAAATGAATTACCGGAATTGACGATAAAAGATGAATTGGATTTGATAAAATTAGAGAAAAATCAGCATTTTACTCAGCCACCAGCTAGGTATTCGGACGCGAGCTTGGTTAAGGAAATGGAAAAAAATGGTATTGGTCGTCCTTCTACTTATGCCCCAACTATTTCTACTATTATTGATAGAAATTATGTTAATCGGGATGAAAAGAAAAAACTTTTTCCAACTGATATCGCTTTTATAGTAGTGGATTTGTTGGTAGAGCATTTTCCGGAGATTATTGATTATAAATTTACAGCTGATATGGAAAATGATTTGGATCAAATTTCACTTGGTAAAAAAGAGTGGCCTCCGGTAATAAAAAGTTTTTGGGATCCTTTTAGCGCTACTTTAGCTAAGAAATATGAAGAGTTAGATAGAAAAGATTTTGCTCCTGAAGAAGAGACGGACGAGGTTTGTGATAAATGTGGAGCTAAGATGATAGTTAAAACTGGCCGCTATGGTAAATTTTTGGCTTGTAGTGCTTTTCCCGAGTGTCGTAATATCAAATCTTTAAAGAAAGAGGGTGAAATGGAGAAGAAAGAGGATAGTGTTGAGATAATAGAGTTGAAGGAA
>JAQVFY010000009.1 GCA_028696995.1 Patescibacteria group bacterium | reverse complement strand
AAAGATGTCAGCAATTATCTCCTCCATTCTGTCGATGATAATGGAGACATCGCAGACGACATTACTTTGACGAAACTCAGGTTGAAGAAATAGGTTAGAGATTCCGGTATAATATAAATCATTTTTATGAAAAGCCCAAAAAACGGCATTCTTGGAAATTTCAGCAATAGCCTTGGCCGTCTTTTTAAAGCCATCTTCAGAATCAGAGAAAACTTGATCCAAGATTTTAAAAGAATTAGTAATTGGCTTCTTATTCAAGACTGAAGTCTGTACATAATAATCATAAGCCTTAGCTGTAGGTATTCTACCAGCCGAAGTATGGGGTTGATAAATATATCCTAACTCTTCTAATTCTGACATTTCATTTCTAGCCGTAGCTGAAGAAATATCTAATTTATACTTCTCCACTAAAAAACCAGAGCTAATGGGCTGAGCTGTTTTAATATACTCTTTAATAAGAGTGTTTAAAATAAATTCCTGACGCTTGCTAATTTCCATAAAAATAAAATTACGAGAACAACCTTATTATATAAAATTAGCACTCCTATGTCAAGAGTGCTAAAATGGGGTTATTTATTCGTATAAATAGGGGGTTAAATTTATTATTTTGGGAATAATTTTTTAGGTTTGGTATAAAATGCAAAGAAATATTAAAAAAATCTTTGATTTTTGCAAGCATAACATGACACCATTCATGCTAATAAATCTAACACTTTCTTTTTAAAATATGGAATTTTCAATAGTAAGACTCCTATGTAAAAAATAATTGTTCTAAATTTGCCACATTTGATCAAAAAGTCCATAATCTTATTGTGTTTTCTTTTGATTTCCAATAATTTATCAATTTTTTTAGATTGATAATTTTTATCTAGAATAATTTTTCCAATTTCTTCTCCAGAAACAAGCGCTTGATAAATTCCTTCTCCAGTTAATCCTGAAACAAATCCTCCCGCATCTCCAACTAAAAAAATATTTCCAAATTGATATCCTTGATAATCAAAATCTATCATAAATGCTTCATATTTAGCATTTGAAATGTCAATTTGATTATTTTTAATCCACTTTTTAAAATTATTAATTAAATCTATTGATGAGAGGATTTTGGGGTTACAACCACAACCGATAGAAACATAATCCTTATGAGGGAATATCCAAGCATACCACGCAGAAAATAATTTTGAATTGAGAAAGATTTCAAATTCCTTGTATTTTTTAGTTGGAATTATATATTGAATTGCTATACCTACTTTTTTAGATTTAATTCCTATATATTTTTTTACAGTTGATGATGAACCATCTGATCCGACTAAAAATTTATATGATATTTTTTTATTATTGACGATAATAAAATCTTTTTCAATTTTTGAAACCTTAGCATTTGTTTCGATTTTAATATTTTTAAATTTCTTTAGTTTTTTTAATTGCCATTGTCCCAAATTTTTTCTATCAATTGTAAAAGCAAAATTATTCTTATTTTTTAAATTAAATTTATAATTATTAACATGAAATTTAATTTCATTATAATGAAAATCAATTAATTTTTTTGGCAAATTTAGATATTCTATATCTTTACCAGTTAATCCTCCTGCACAAACCTTAGGACCTATTTCAGGATTTTTTTCTAACAATAAAACTTTATATTTAGAGTTTCCTAAAGTTTCTGCACACTTTAAACCAGCAGGTCCTGCTCCAACAATTATTACATCAAAAAATTCCATATTTTAATTAAATTTGTTTTAGTTTATTAAGGTTTTATAGAGAATGTCACTTGAGAAATATTATATATAACGTTAGAGAAATACGAAGTTTTTCTGGAACAAAGTAAAAAAATTTGAATGAAACCCAAGCCGAGGGCTGAACCTTATATCCCTTGTTATATGTCTCGAAGACTGAAAGGAGGAGAGCCTGTAAAGCGTAGTCGGAGTGTAGTGAAGTGAGTCAAGAAAAGGACGTGCGAGAACGAAGTTCCATCAAACTTATACATAAAGGGCAAAACTTTATTCAAGAATATATTCCCATCCAGGTTGCCATGCTTTCTTTTTTCTCCAATCATCAGCAAAAGCTTGCTCCCAAGTTTTATTTCTCAATAAAACATCTAATACTAATTGAGGAGCTTTATGAGCAACAATGGCAACCGACTTTCCATCATAGTTTTTCTTCAAGAAATCAAGAAAATCACTTATTCTCTTTTTGACATCTTCATAAGATTCGCCATCTGGAAATCTCTTCGTAATATTCTCTTCTTGCATTGGTTCAACAATCTCTGAGAGCTGAGCATTATACTTTCCATAATTACATTCACGTAATTTTTCATCTTGAATGATTTTAACTTTACCTTTGAAAGTTAATTCTGCGGAATGCACAGCCCGTTTTAAGTCAGAGCAAAAGACAACATCAAAATTTTTGTCTTTGACTTTATCCCATAATTCATTTGATTGTTGAATGCCCAATTCAGATAATTCTACATCAAACCAACCAGAAGAGATTTCTTTTTGATTGTCAGTTGTAGTTCCATGAACGAAATAAGTGATTTTTACTGCCATAATATTATTGAAAAACTATGTGATTATAAAAGTTTTGCCCTACTTCAAATGTATTAGCCCTTTTCTCGATTTCACATAACGTATCAAGAATATATAAAGTTACGGCGTAGCTTTTTGTTATAATTGCACGATAGTGCCAACAAAAAGCGAAGACGTAATTTGGGTGAATAAATTTTTTACTCAATATCTATTTAATAATGAAAATTTATGAACTATATATTCTTTGTTATGCGATGTATTGTGCAGTCCCGCTATTTTAAAGAAAACATCAATCCGTAAAGACTATGCTGTTCGTCTATTTCTGTTTTTACTTGTTTAATTAATTCAAAGCCATTTTGAGTCATTACCTTTTGAATATCCTGAGGCGAGAGCGGGTCAATAATATCCATTAACTCAGTTGTATGTTTATCCATTTCTTGGCTACTTGGCTCAACAAAAGGATATTCTTCAATAAAAATAATTTTTCCGTCTTGGTCTAATAATTTTGCCCACCTGTTTATAGCTTCATTTCTATTCTGCAAGTAAAAAAATAGGTTACAGCAAATAATGGTTTTAAATTTTTTGTCATCATATGACTCAAGTGTTTCAGCGTTATCAGTGGTGATACTAACGTTGGTATTATCTTTAGCTATCTTAACCATTTCAGCAGAAAAATCATTGCCGACAATGTTGGTAAATTTTTTTGAAAGTAATTTAATTAAAAAACCTGTACCACAAGCTAAATCTAAAATTGGTTCAGCTATTTGATCACTAATTAATTCAAGAATTTTTTCTTGGGCTGTATAGTGTCCAGTTTTAACCATATGTCTGTCATAGTCAGTACAGCAAATATCATATAACTGTTTTATTTTCTCTGCTTTACTATTCATATTAAAAATTCATGAATTTAATAGCTTCATCGTCGGCGGGTGCGTAAAGAAAAAATTCTTTTTCTACGCCAAAAGGTATAGATATAATATTCTTGTTATTATCTAATTCTTTGCATTTAGCAATCAAGCTTTCAAAAAAATTTTTAGCCAATGGTTTTTCAGCTACTTTTTCAAACAGGTGAGCAAAAGGGACTAAAATTAAATTATCGTTTGTTAGCTTTATTAACTTTTCAGCTACTTTAAAAATTATTTTTTCATCATCTTCAGGCTCAAAATGGCATAGTGCCACTAGCCCTTGATTGATGTTTTCTTGTAGGTGGCCAAATTTACCATTAAACACTATTAATCTCATATAGGGTTATATAATCATATAATTTATGCGGGACAAGCAATATTTCGTATAACTGGTTATTATACGAACCTATTAAAATTATACCAAAAACACCCCCTAAAATCAATTATATCGCTACTCTCTCAAATCACACCCCGGCATTTTTTTCTTAATCTCCACAACAATTTTTTCAATCTCTGAGCTAGAAAAAGAGTCCTGATTCTTAAACTCATTATTAACCAAATCAGTATTAGACTTAAACTTCTGTAAAAACCATTTCTCAGCTCCGGCTAACTCCTCCGCCATTTGATAAATATCTTCTAATTCATGTAAGCCCGGAACTAAAGTAGTACGAAACTCATAAGGAACTTTGTTTTCCAACAATAACCGAACCGACTTCTTTATAGCTGATAAATCAACCTTAACAGAAACTACTTTTTCATACTTAGCCAAAGGAGCCTTAAAATCCATGGCTACATAATCAATTAACTTTTTACTTATCAAATCTTCAATTATTTCTGGTCTAGTTCCGTTAGTATCTAATTTAACATTAAAACCAAGCTTCTTTATTTTAACAATAAATTCCTTTAGATCTGCTTGTAAAGTCGGCTCTCCCCCAGAAATAACTACCCCATTAACTTTTCCTGCTCGACTCTCTAAAAAAAGAAAAAAATCATCCTCTGAAATCAAAGGATGATTTTCTTCATATTTACTCTCGCCCCCATCAATCGGCAGGACAAGCATAGGGTTATAGCAAAAATGGCAACGAAAATTACATGATTTTGTAAAAACGACCGTAGCAATATTACCAGGAAAATCAATCAAACTAATCTTTTCTAAACCTCCTATTACCATTTTAAAAAACAAAAAAAACAAAAATACAACTCTAATATTATTCGTTAATCTTGTTGGTATTAATTTTGTAAGTTTTACGATCGTTGTATTCAGCCACTTTTCCCTTGTTATAGCATTTAGTTGGAGTAAGCCAGCCAACTACTCGGCTATAAATAATGCACTCTGTTCTTTTATTGGTTTGTATTGGACTCATATTCTTTTAGTCAGGATATATTTTAAAATATAGCGCCTGATTATTAATAATTATATAAAATTTAAATAAACTAACAAGAACAAGCACTTTGACCTTCAGCTAAACTCTGACCATCTCCAACATTAACAAAACTAAATTCTTCCCTTTCTTCATCACACTTAGGGCAATATTTATGTTCTCCGGCTAAATAACCATGAATAGGACAAATAGAAAAGGTTGGAGTAATAGTAAAATAAGGTAGGCGATAATTTTCAACAATAGTTTTAACTAGTTTTTTAGTAATCTCAGGATCACTAATTCTTTCTCCCAAAAATCCGTGTAAAACTGTTCCCCCAGTATATTTTATTTGTAATTCATCTTGTAAATCTAAAGCTGTAAAAATATCATCTGTAAAGCTGACTGGTAAATGAGTAGAATTAGTATAATAGGGACTAGCTCCTTCTTCTTCAACTAATTTATTATTAGCGCAAATAATATCGGGATACACTTCCTTATCTTTTTTAGCAAAACGATAAGTACAACCTTCCGCTGGAGTGGCCTCAAGGTTATACAGATCACCAGTTTCTTCTTGAAAACCAGAAATAACATCACGCATAAAATCCATAATATCTAAAGCAAATTTATGACCTCGAGCACTAGTAATATTTTCTCCTAATAAATTTAAAACAGCCTCATTCATCCCATTTAAACCAATAGTATTAAAATGATTTTTCCAATAAGAATCAAACTGGTCTTTGATAGTTTGTAAATAACATTTAGAATAAGGATAAAGACCATCTTCAGTAAATTTTTCTACCACCTTCCTTTTTATTTTTAAACTATCTTTAGCTAAATTCATAAGAACTAATAATCTATCTTTAAAATCTTTTTCATCCTTGGCTAAATATCCTAAACGAGCTAAATTCATAGTAACAACTCCTAAACTTCCAGTTAAAGGATTGGCGCCAAATAAGCCACCACCACGTTTACGTAATTCTCTGTTATCTAAACGTAAACGACAACACATACTTCGAGCATCATCTCTATCCATGTCAGAATTTACAAAATTAGAGAAATAAGGAATACCATATTTAGAAGTCATTTCCCACATCGGTTTTAAACTCTCTCTATTCCAATCAAAATCTTTATCAATATTATAAGTAGGGATAGGAAAAGCAAAAACACGTCCACTAGCATCACCCGCTATCATAACTTCGGCAAAAGCTTTATTAAATAAATCCATTTCAGTTTGAAAATCACCATATTTTTCATTCATAATCTTTCCTCCAATAACAACATTTTCTTGAGCAATCATTTTAGAAGGAACCACATCTAAAGTCACGTTTGTAAAAGGAGTCTGAAAACCAACTCTAGTAGGAACATTAACATTAAACACAAATTCTTGTAGAGCTTGCTTGATTTCCTTATATGAAAGATCGTCGTATCTTATGAAAGGGGCTAAATAAGTGTCAAAGTTGGAGAAAGCCTGAGCTCCAGCTGCCTCGCCCTGCATAGTATAAAAGAAATTCACAATCTGACCCAAAGCACTTCTAAAATGTTTTGGTGGTTTACTTTGAATTTTAGTATCTACTCCACCAAAACCTCTAATCAATAAATCTTTTAAATCCCAACCACAGCAATAAGGAGCTAATAAACCTAAGTCATGAATATGAAAATCGCCATCAGCATGAGCCTTTCTAATATTTTCTGGATATAATTTATTTAACCAATATTTAGCTGAAATAGCTGAGGCAATATAATTATTTAAACCTTGAACCGAAAAACTCATATTACTATTTTCTTTTAAGCGCCAATCAGCCTTACCTAAATAATCTTCCATTAATTTTTCTTCATTGCTTTGATTTATCTCCCTAACTTGTCGCCTTTGATCTCGATATAAAATATAAGCCTTAGCAGTTTTAATTAATTTATTTTCAATTAAAGTTTCCTCCACTATATCCTGAACTTCTTCCACTGCTGGAATAGTTTTATAATGAAACTTTTTGCCAATTTTTTCTAAAACTTGAAAACTCAGTTTTTCCGCTAACTCTTCCTGATCTTCTCGATCTTCTCCGGCCGCCCGCATAGCCTTAATTATAGCTGAAGAAATTTTGCTGACATCAAAATCAACAATGTCCCCTGATCTTTTCAAAATTTTAGTAATTTTTTCTGGCATAGTAGTTTAGATTATATTTATAAATTTTTAACTTTTAGTTTTCTTATTTTTCAATAATTTATCCAACTCTTCACTAAATTCCTCTAAGCACTCAAATGATTGATAAACTGAAGCATATCTAATATAGGCAACCTTGTCTAATTTTTTTAAATTTTTCATAACAATTTCTCCAACGTCTTTAGAATCAATCTCATTTTTATTTATAACTTGTAAATCTCTTTCAATACAGTAAATAAGTTTTTTAAATTTTTCTTCATCAACATCTCTTTTTTCTAGAGCCTTTTTAAGACCAACGGCTACTTTATCGCGATTATAATTTTCTCTTCGACCATCTCTTTTTACTATTATCAAATCCAAAATTTCCATCTCCTCATGAGTTGAAAAACGAAATTCACATTTTAAACATTCACGACGACGACGAATTAGAAAACCATCTCCCGACATTCTAGAGTCAATAACTTTAGTATCTTCAAAGTGACAAACAGGGCATTTCATTGATTTTTATGTAATTTTTTAATACTAGTCTAAACACAATATGTAGTATATTAAAATATTATTTAACCACTATATATTGTTATTATAAATTATAGCAAAATTTTGGGTTTATGCCAAATGAACAAAAATAAGCTAAAATTAAACAAATTATGAATTCTAGATAAGAAAATACTAAAACAAAAAAGTTATCCTGTGGATAACTTCGCTCTTAAAACCTAAAAATAATTAAAACCGAAAAATTATAATTTAATCCAAATTATTATAGTAATCACTAACATCCTCTAGCTCTTCTAATTCCTCAATAAATCTATCAATCTTCTCCGCCTCTTCAGCTGATAAACTTTGTTTTTCTTTGGCAATATATTCAATTTCACCAGACTCTATTTTAATAGCCCGATCTTCTATAAAACTTTTAATCTTTTGCAAATCTTCTACCTTAGTATAAATTAAAACCAAATCCTCTTCTATTTTAAAATCATCTATTCCTAAATCTATTAAATCTAGCTGAAAATTTTCTATATCAATATTATTTTTATCCAATTCTTCTCTATTTATAATAATAACCCCTTTTTGCTCAAAGTTCCACATCACAGAAGCAAGACTTCCTCCACTCTTAGAAAGAGCATGTCGAACAACAGCCGCACTTCTATTCTTATTATCAGTCAAACATTTAATAATAAATTGAACATTATTGGGCAAGACCGCTTCATAATAAAGCTCTTCAACTATATCACCCCCTAATTCTCCTGTTCCTCTCTTAATAGCTCTTTCGATATTATCTTTAGGCATATTAACCGAACGAGCCTTGTCTATGGCCATCCGCAAAGAAGGATTAGCGTTAGGATCTCCACCTCTTTCACGAACAGCAATGGTTATAATATTTCCTAGCTTAGTAAAAACAGCCCCTCTCTTAGCATCGGTTACCGACTTAGCTCTTTTAATTGTAGCCCATTTAGAATGTCCAGACATATAATTATAATTATCATTCAATAAAATAAGAAAACTTAAAATGTTCTTTAAAAATCTAACTCTACCAAATTACTCCAAGGAATAATTGTTCCGTAAGATCTTTCCTGTTTTTTCTCTCCAGAATAAACAACAAAAAATTTATTATTATCTTCTTTGGATATTTTATTGTAATACCTCAATCCATTAAAATAATCGCTACCAATTGTTTGACCACTTTTAATTTCAATCGGCACTGCACCCTTACCGGATTCAATTATAACATCAACTTCATTTCCGGTTTTATCTCTCCAATAATAAATATTTGGCTCCAATCCTTGATTATATCTATTCTTAAAAAAATTAGAAATTACAAAAGATTCAAAAATTCCCCCTTTTAAATAATGTCTATTTAAATCTTCTTTATTAGAAATACCCAATAAAAAACACAATAAGCCAGTATCATAAAAATATATTTTTGGCATTTTTACCACTCTTTTACTAAAATTCTTGTAATAAGGTTTTAATAAAAAAATAACAAAACTAGCCTCTAAAATAGACAACCACTCTTTAGCTGTTCTCTGGTCTATACCAGCATCACTGGCCAAAGAAGAGTAATTTAAAATTTGCCCACAACGCCCAGCACAAAAATTTAAAAAATTTTTAAAAGAATGTAAACTACTAATATTTTTGATCAATCTAACATCTCTCTCAATGTAGGTTTTAACATAATTAGAATAATATAAAGAAATATCCATTTTGTGATCATATAATTTAGGATAAAAACCTTTAAAAACCAAATCCCAAACATCGGTTTTTTTCAACTTATTTTCCAAAGACAGCTCAGACAAAGAAAGTGGCAATAAATTAAAAATAGCCACTCTTCCAGCCAAAGATTGGCTCGCTTTTTCAAATAATAAAAAATTTTGAGAACCGGTTAATATAAATTGTCCATTTTTCTTGCTCTCATCCACAATAACCTGAATTTGAGACAACAAATCAGGAACACGCTGAACTTCATCAATTATAACACCCTTTTTGAATTGATTTAAAAAACCCTTAGGATCACTAATGGCAAAATCTCTAATTTCTAGATCCTCTAAATTAACATAAGAATAATTAGAAAAAAAATCTCTAACCAAGGTTGTTTTTCCCGATTGTCGAGGACCAGTAAGTAAAATAACTGGATATTCCTTTTTCGCCTTTTTTAATTGCTTCTTAATTTCCCTAATAATCATATAATACTATTATATACAAAATGGACAAATATGTCAACGCCATGTCATATTTGTCCAAAATAGAATTAATTTCCGGGAACTACTAAATCAAAGCTCCCCTTACTTCCATAGGCCTGAGGTCCGTATTTTTGACAATATTCTTTAATATTATTTTTAAAATAAGATGGCTTACTGATCTGAATCTTGCCCACTAGATAATAAGTTAAACATAAAATAAAAGCAAAATCAACCCGCTGGGGCAAGTTTATTTGCCAACGACTTTGAGGATCACCAAAATATAAATTCTTTTCCTTCCCCAAAGTGATAACCAGCTCTTTTTTATCTCTAATAACAAACTTAGCATGACGAGCATGTCCAAAACTAAAAGCTCGCAAAGATAATTTAGGACCAAACAATTCGCTTTTCTTAATATCCAACATTGGCGTTATAGCAATAAAGTCATCTGGCAAAACAAAGGCATAGGAGTTATAGTTTTTAAAACCAGCTTTTAATTTTAATTTTTTAATAAAGTTTAAAATATTTTTGGGATTCTCTCCAGTGGCCGACAAAACCATTCCTAGATAAGTAGATATATTGTAGGTATAGGGCTCAGAAATTTTAGGATAAATAATAATCTGATCGGCTATTTTGCTGGCGCTAGAATCAGGCGAACAGGTTAATAAAATTGTTTTTAATTTATTTTTTTTAGCTAATTCAAGCTCCCAGACCGAATCTTTTTCACCTGAAGCTGATATTACTATCACTTCTTTAATGATCTTTTTATTTATCAATCCTTTATAATTTTCAATAACCTTTCTAAAAGTACTTTCATCGGCAATAATTGCTTTACGACCGGAAAATAAGATCTGGCCAGTATTATAAGCATTGCCACTACCAACTACTATCGGAAAATCAAATTTATTTAAATTTAATTTTGGTAATTTATTTTTAGAAAAAAATTCCAAGGCTCTAATCACTCCTTGATCTAAGTTTATTATATTTTCCATATTTTTTATAATTTAATAACTTAAAAACTATTTAGCTTTACCTTGATTTTTTATTTCTTCTGTTATTTTTTTAATCTTCTTAGGATCACCAAGATAATACCATTTGATAACTTTAAAATTTTTATTTAATTCATAAACCATCGGAACTCCATAAGGAATATTTATTCTAATAATTTCAGCATCAGTCAAATTATCTAAATATTTCTTTATAGACCTTAAACTATTTCCGCTAGCTGAAATAATTATTTTTTTACCTAACTTTAAATCTGGAACTATATTTTTATTCCAAAAAACAATAGTTCTTTTATTAACATCCTTCAAACACTCTGATAAAACCGGCTTCTTTAGAAAGCTATATCGAATATCTTTTAACTGATTATAAGGATTACTTTTTTTTATCTCTGGAGGAGGAACATCATAAGAACGACGCCACGCAAGAACCTGTTCTTCACCAAACTTTCTAGCCATCTCCTTTTTACTCAACCCCTGCAAATTTCCGTAATGCCTTTCGTTCAAACGCCAATCTTTAATAACCGGTATCCACATCAAATCCATCTCCTCTAAAATAATATTTAAAGTTTTAATTGCTCTTTTTAAATAAGAAGTATAACTTATATCAAAAATAAAACCCTTATCCTTTAAAATTTTTCCAGCCTCTTTGGCCTGCTTAAGACCTAGGGAGGTTAAGTCAACATCAGTCCAGCCAGTAAAAAGACCTTTTTTATTCCACTCACTCTCACCATGACGAATTAAAACAATTTTATACATATTTTTTTTAAATTGACTAAAAAACTTAAAAATGCTAAGCTTTTAGAGTTAATTCTAAATATATTTGGTTTAAAAAATTACTTACAAAAATCTTAATATTACTAGTGAAATTACTATTCTTATTAAGAAAAATAATAATATTCATCTTAAATACTGCCAAGAAACTTATTGTCTCGGTGCTTAGTTTTTTGTTTTTTAAAATAATAATTAAACTATATTATAATTATATCTTAATTTACAAAAAAATAAAAGAAACTAACAAAAAAAACAATTCTAAGCTTTATTTATTTAAGAAAAATATATCTATTTTTATAATAATTATTATAGTTTTAGTAGTAATACTAAGCAATAGCATTAAAAAAACAGAGGCCCAAGAATTACAAAATCAAATTCATAAAACAACTTTAGCTCAAAATATTAAATCTGACTTTGAAGACTTAGAGCCAGAAGAATTAATCGTAGAGACAATTGAAAACCAAAGACTAGAATCTATCAGCTCACCGCAATATCTAAATCAGACTGGACTTTTAAAACCCAAAGAAAGAATAAGCGTTAACTCATCCAACCTTAATGACAACTTTTTTACAAATTCAGAACACGGAGATGTTTTATCTAGCTCTGGCTCAATAAACCCAGACCTTGACTCCAATGGTGAACGTTATGAAATAATAGAATATATAGTTCAAACTGGTGATACTGTTAGCAGTATTGCTGATAATTTCCAATTAAACGTTAATACTATTTTATGGGAAAATGATTTAAATGCTCGTAGCATTATTAAACCAGGAAGTAAATTAACAATTCTACCAAGCAACGGAATTAGACACACTGTGGCTAAAAATGAAAATATCAGCAAAATTGCCAATAAATATGGAATTGATGCCAATAAAATTGTAGATAGCAACGATATTGAGCCAGACGAAACTCTAAAAATTGGTCAAAAATTATTTATTCCTGGTGGTAAAAAAATTGTAGAAACTACTACCGTAATTGGAAGAACCTATTCCGGAACAACAATTACTCAAAATACTTCTCGCCCCACCAACCAAAAACCAGCCTATACTGGAGGAAAACTATTATGGCCGACAGTCGGTGCCCGAATAACACAATATTATTCTTGGAGTCATAAAGGTTTAGATATCGCCAATAAAACAGGAACTCCATTATACGCTGCCGAATCAGGAACAGTTGAAAGATCTGGTTGGAGTAATGGTTATGGTTATAATGTGGTAATAAACCATGGAGGAGGATTAAAAACATTATACGCCCATGCTTCTAAATTACTTGTTAAAGCTGGAGATAAAGTCCAAAGAGGAGATATTGTTGCTAACATGGGATCAACTGGTTGGTCTACTGGACCACATATTCATTTTGAAGTAATATTAAATGGAGTTAAACAAAATCCTTTAAATTATATAAAATAAAAATATGAGAATTATAGGAGGCTTAATTTTAATAACTATTGGAACATTAATCGTTATAAAATCAGAAAATCTTTTTCAGGCCTTGGGAAGAATTGCTTGGTTTGAAAAAAATTTTGGAAGTGAGGGTGGGTCTAGATTGGGATACAAACTTATTGGTCTAGTCGTTATTTTTTTTGGACTACTAATGGCTAGTGGAACTTTTGACGGTTTTATAAAAACAGCCCTATCTCCTTTAACCAAAACTAGATAGAGAAAAAATAAATAATATATTAGTATTGACTAAATCTTTTTTATTAATTAATATAATTTTATTATTTAATTGGGCCCTTAGCTCATCTGGTAGAGCACCTGCTTTGCAAGCAGGGGGTGGCAGGTTCGAGTCCTGTAGGGTCCACAAAACACAAAAAAACAAAAAATGGAGATAAAATTTAAAAATAATGTGACTATTTTAAATGTCACATTTGATTTTTTTCTAAAAAAAGGATGGCTAAATGAGGCCCTAAAATCTGCTCAATCGGAAATAAAAAGCTCCGAAAGAGAAAGAAAAATAAGGCTAGTAGCCAAAGAATATAATAAAAGAGGACTCTTTAAAGAGGCCCAAAAAACTTTAACTCTTCTTCCGCCGGAAAAAAGAAAAGAATTTCCATGGACGAAAGCAGTATAAAAAAAACCAAGTTTATAACTTGGTCTTTTTAAATATTCCAATTTATATACAAACTATTTAATTTTATCTCCTGGATTCTCACAATCCTTTTCTGAACATTCTTTTATTTTATTCTCCATTTCAACTCCTAAAGTCTCAGCGTACCCAATCCAATATTTATCACCAATAAAAGTCATAGGGACTCCCTGAACCGATGTTCCATAGGCCTCCGCCATCTGCTCTAATATTTGACGATTATCTTCATTTTCCCAAGTTTCATAACTTTTTATCTCTAAGCCCGGATATTTACTAGACCAAGCCTCCATGGCTGTTTTTTGACCAGAACAATGGGGACAACCTTCGCCCCAAAAGAAATAAATTACAACCTTGGCATTACTGTCAAAATTAGCAGAATCATCAGAATCAAGTGCCCCTGCTTCAGAATTAGATTCTTCACTATTTTCCGCTTGCTCCCCTCCAACTTGATCTACATCAGTCTTTAAAGCTTCTTCTAATTCAGCAATATCATAGGCTTGAGGAAATAAAAACTTACCATCTTTACTAATATAAGATTCTACTAGCTCACCATCTCCTAAATCAATAGAAAATTTATACAAACCAGTTTGTTCATCTTCTTCGATATTAGTAATTTCAACCTGATAAGATGGATCCATAAAATTATCATTGATGAATTGTTGAGCCTTAACCTTAGCTTCTTCTAAATTTAATTCTTTTTCTTTTTTCAAACTACAAGCTGTCAAAAACACTAAAGAAAAAACAGCTAATAAAAAAATAGATTTTTTTAACATAGTTTTTTTAAACATAATTTTTAAAATTTTAATAATTAAAACTGCTTGAGAATTATAGCACGAAAAAATAAAAGCAACAACTCTACTGCTTTTTATTCTCCCTCTTTTTTTCCATGAATTTTTTTATTTTTTTTAATAGTAACTTTAACCGGGGTACCAAAAAATCCAAAATTTTCCCTAATTCTATTTTCTAAAAAACGAAGATATGATTTATGTAAATCCTCCTGAGAACCAATCTTAATTTCAAAACGAGGAGGATTAACCCAAAATTGACGCAAACTATAAACTCGAGGATGTTTGACCCCCTTTCCCTTAGATGGTTTATGAATTTTTATCATTTTAATTAAAAAACGAGACAAAGCTGTTTCATTAATTTTCTTTTTACGAGATTCGTCTATTTTTAAAACTAAATCGAAAATTTTCTTAGTTTTTTCACCGGTTAAAGCAGATATAAATAAGATTGGAGCCCATAATATAAAAGGGAAATGAACATTAATATGTCTAGTCCATTTTTTAGTGTCCCGATCCTCAACCAAATCCCACTTATTAGCAACAACAATAAAACTTTTTCCTAGATCAACAATTTCCTCTACTAATTTAGAATCTTGTTTAGTAATTTCTTCATTAATATCAATAAGCAATAAAACGATATCGGCTTTCTTTAGAGTTTGCCTAGACTTAATAATACCATATTTTTCCAAGCCCTTGGTCTTTTGCCCTCTCTTACTTATTCCAGCAGTATCAATAATATTAATAATTTTATTATTATAAATAATTTCTGTATTTTGTGGTTCTCTAGTAGTATGAGGAACTTCACTAACAATAGCTCTCTCATATCCGGAAAGAGAATTTAATAAAGAAGACTTACCAACGTTGGGTTTTCCTATTATACATAGATTTATCTTTTCCATTGAACTTTCTAATGTCTTATTTTTCCACTTTTTTTTATTTTTTTTTATAAAATCAACCACTAAATCTAAAAGGTCTCCTAAGCCAGAACCGGTTGTAGCTGATATTAAAATAGGATCTCCTAATGATAATTTATTAAATTCGCTGGCCTCAAAACGTTGTTTAAAACTATCAACTTTATTAACAACTAAAATAGTTTTTTTCTGATAATCTCTTTTTTTAATAAACTTAACTATTTCTTTATCTTCTGGCAATAACCCAGCCTTATTATCAACCACAAAAAAAAGCAGGTCCGCTTTATTGATAAGCTCATAAACCTGCTGTTGGACTTTTTGTTCTATTCTTTCTATTCCAGAAGAATCTTGGTTTATTTTTCTTTTCAAATTTTCAACCCCAAGCACTCCAGCCGTGTCAATTAACTGAAAATTAAGTCCTCGCCAATTCATGGTATTAATATTAAAATCACGAGTAGTATTTTCTATTGGAGAAACAATGGCTTGGCTAACTTCTATTAAACGATTAAATAAAGTTGACTTTCCAACATTGGTTCGACCTATTATAACTATCAACGGCAAATTATCTCTTAACATGTTTTTTTAAAAATTATTTTTACTAGCACTTTCTCCTAATATAATTAAAAAATCAGGAACTTCTTTTTTTTCAAAACCAGCTTCTAATTTTATCTCCTCAGCCAACCAATCTGGTAAATCTAAAAAAACATCAGCCTTCAAGAAATCTTTTAAATATTTTAAAGCTTCTTTTTTCGATCCATAACTAAGATCATAAATAACCGAATCTTTAAAATCTCTTTGACTAGAATTACTAATTCTTAAAATCTCAAAATTATGTTTATCCAAATCAATAGCTGTTTGATTGGCTAAGCCATTGATCCAGGTTCCATTCTTTATTTCAATTTTAGCTGACTGATTATTTTCTGAAATAACCGTAGCTTTCTCTTGACTATTGGATTCCGCTTTTTTGCCTTGTGATTCTGGGAAAAAATTATTAACTAAATATTTAATATCATCGAAATTTCCACTTCGCGGAGTCAAAATATAAGCTCCAGCCTCACTTCGACCCGAAACCAATAAGCCACCAGGACCATCATCTAAAACATTATTAGAAATATCCTCACTTTTAACATCCTTAAACATTTGCCACATTTTTAAAACTTCCCAAATTTTTAAATTAAATAAAAGATGTTCATTCAACTCTGAAATAACAGAATTAATCATAGCCGGTTTCAATAAGTTCTCGGCTGATAATACTTTATCTTTAACAGCTTGAATTATTTTTTGTTGTCTCTTAGCTCGGGCAAAATCAGATCCCTCAAGCCCAAGAGCATGTCGAGAGCGAGCATACTTCAAGGCTAACTCCCCGTCCATTTTTTGCCAACCCTTCTCTATATATAAATGCTCAAAACGAGCATAATAATCATCATAATCCTCTCGCCCGGCGATAGGATATCTAAAATCTGACAAAGTATTATCAACATAAACCTCAACTCCTCCCAAATGATTAATAATATTAATAAAACCTTCAAAATCAATTCTAAAATAATAATGAATTGGTACTCCAAAAATATCACTCACTGCTTGAGAAACAGCTTCTCCTCCTTTACCATCCTTTTTTCTCTCCGCTAGAGCATTTATTGTATTTATTTTTTGCCACCCCATTCCTTCAACAGCAATCATCATATCTCGTGGAATAGATAACATAGCTACTTGTTTAGTAGAAGGCTTTAAACTAACCAACACAATAGTATCAGTTAAATAACCACCATCATGCTTTTTTCCACCCATACCTAAAAGTAAAATATTTATTCTATCATTACTCTCTCCTTTTAATTTTTTATCAGAACTTTCTACTAAAACAATTAACTTTCCAAGAATTGGCACTCGGCCGGCCCAAGATTCGGAAGCATCTCCAGAAATAAGAACAGTAGCAAAAAATAAAATCAAGAAGGCTATCAAAAACCCTCCTATTTTTAGACCCAATTTCCTTTTAGGGGGCCTTTGATATTCTAATCTATTTCTTAACTCTTCTTCCATTTTTTTCTTAAAATCAATCATATTTAAACAATAAAAACCCAATTAAATTGGTTTGTCTTTATTATAATTTAAAAAAAATATTTTGGCAAATTAAACTTAATATGTTATAATAATAGATAGAAAGCCCTGCTTTCTATCAAGTTTTGGAACGTTAATTTTTAGCCTTTATCTATTTATGATCGTGGTCATAAATATAAAAAGCTGAGGCAAATTCGTTTGAAAATTTATAAAATGGAATTTCTGTTTTAATAGTTTTTATACGACTCTATGTAAATAGAGACTCGTGATACTGAGTTTGCCAAAATCTTGATAAAATTAGCAGGGTTTTCTGTTACTACTTTAAACAATTGGAAATTAAAGATAAAAAGGCGGCTGTAGCAGTTTCACTTCTTAAAATATTATTATTAAGGCGAACTATTTCGACCTTATTTTTTTTAGCTAATTCTAATTCCTCAATGCTCCAACCTCCTTCAGGTCCAATAAAAATATTAATTTTATTTTTTTTAATATTAAGCCCTTTAATTTTATCAACAAAAAAATCTCCAGAACCATCTCCCAAAAATGAAATACCTTCTACCTCTTGAAAAACTTTAGAAAACTTAATGACAGGAGAAATTTTAATTAAATCAACTCTTCCGCATTGTTCACTAGCCTCAATCGATATTTTATTTAAACGATTTAAATTAATATCCTTTTTTTCACTTCGCTCAGAAATAATAGGAATAATTTCAGAAACCCCCAACTCTACAGCTTTTTGGACTACCCATTCCATTTTATCTTTTTTAATTAAGGACTGCAACAAAACAATCTCTTTATTAATAATATTTTTAGCAACAACATCCTTCTGCCAAGTTAAAAATATTTTTTTATTATCAATTTTTTCAATCTTATAAACAGCCTCATAAGGAGCAAAAAACAAAGAAATGAAATCTCCTGTTTTCATCTTTAAGACATTTTTTATTTGATGAAAAAGAGAGCTTTGATCTAAAATAATATTTTTTTGATTAGAAAAATTTTCTAAATAGAATCTATTTAATCTCATAAAAATTGATTAAAATTTACGACTATCATAAGCCCAATGCATAACCGCTTGTCTTTGACGAGGGCGACAACTCAAATCTCCTCGACGACAATTATTTATAATGGCACTAACATGCCGTTTGATAGCGCGCCATCTTTTTATCTGCCTTTTATCCTCTTCTTCTAATCTCCTCCCCATATAATAACGACAATACCATTGAAACCAACCACGCGGATCATCTTTATATATCCAGCCTTTTTCTCGCCAAACTTTTAGAGACTGACTAGCACCAACTTTAAAATAATTTAATTTAATATCATGCTTTAGGGGTGATAATTTGGCTTTTTTAAACCAAGAGGCTGGAAATTCTTTCTGACAATCAGTCATATATTTACCACCAAAAACTCCTAATTCTAACATCTCGGAAGGACTAAGCTCTGGTTTAAAGTCAGGAGAAAAATTTTTTCCAATTGGTTCGGTTAAATAATAACGATAATTCTTTTGCATCTTATCGTTAACAATAATTAATTTTTTCATATAATTATGTCGGAATGCCCGGAATCGAACCGGGGCTACATGCACCCCATGCACGCGTACTACCATTATACTACACTCCGCCTATTTTTATTTTTCCAAAACAACTATTTCTCGCCAAACTTTTTGCTCTACACGACCATAAACAATAGAGTCATTATTATCAGCTAGTATTGGAAAAACTTTAAAACTTTTTATATCTGGACTTATCTTCCAAATCTTACCTTCAGCTCTAAATTGTGGCCAAATCATAACAACCCTTCCACCAGGTTTTAAGATTTTATAAAAAACTTCTAAAGCCTTACTGTATAATTCATTTAATTCAACAACAACTTCATTGAAATTTTTATAACCTCTCTGTGGGCCTAAATACGGCTCACAAACGATATAATCAATACTATTCTTTTCTATTTTATCATCAAGATTTAAAATATCGGATTGAAAAACCTCAAAAATATTCTTTTCTTTCTGCTTATCTTTTCCCTTATCAGCCCAATCAATAATCCAGTCAATATTCTTAGCGCTATCAGAAATAGCTTTGGCTGATAAATCAGAACCAATTATTTTTTTAAAATTCATCAAATAAGCTTCAGTTAAAATAGTGCCCGAACCACAAAAAGGATCTAGAAGTGTTTTCTTATTATAATCCTTATCATCTCGACGAACTAAATTTATCATTATTTGGGCTAATTTTGGTGGAATCATGCCAGAATGATCATCTCTTTGAGGGCGACCAAAATCCCTACGAGACAAAGCTTTAAAAGGCTGAACTGCTAAAGTTTTGCCTAAAAACACACTCTTTTTATCGGTTATCAAACATAATTCCAGTCCTTTGGAAATTAAATTATTTTGCTCCACCACAACACTAGAAAGAATTTTTTCTTTAGAAGTAACCATTCGACTAGAAATTCCTATATTTTTTAAATCTTTTTTAATAGCCAGGCCCAATTTAAAGAAATCTCCTGGAACTCTAACATCCTCATAAAAAGAAAAACCAAAATTAAACTTTCCCAATAACTCCTCTCTCTTAGCACTTTTAGCACTTTGGATCAATTCTTTTTTAACATTTTCCGATAAAGAGTGTCTATTCGCCAAATTAATTTCTTTAGTAACTTCTCCAATCTTAATGATGCCACCCAAAGAAGAAATCAAACTCTTAACCTCCAATTCCAATAAAAACTCTGAAATAACAATAGAATTGAACTTTTGCCACTTATTTTCTGGAAAAATGGCGCTTAATTCGGCTAATGATAATTCTTTATTACTACCCAAAACAAAAAAATATTTTTTCATGAAATTTATTTATATAATCTTAATAATATTATAGCAAGCTAATTACTAATTAATCAAGGGTAAGGGCTCTGCTTAACCTATCGCTATGACGTTTCTACCTAGCCTTTACATATAAAACCAAGCCCTTGATTTTTTTAAAAACTTGTGTTAATATTATAAAAAATAAATAAATTACCTTTCCCACGCTTTTTGCGCTAAAAGGCAATCCCGTCAGAGAACAGGATTAAAGGTATTCTAAAGAGAAACCCATAATTTCTTAGAATACTTTTGGGTTTTTTTATTTAATTATTATAATTAAAAATGTTATTTAATTTTTAACTTTAATAACAGTTAAATTTAAATAATAAATGTTACAATTTTTTATGTCAAAAACAAAACCATCGGGCCTGATTCATTATGAAATACTCTTCATCATTCCTAATAAATTTACCGACGATGAAGCTAAAGATATTTTTAAAAAAGTCGGTCAATTAATAACATCTTTAGAAGGAAAAATTACTCTAGAGAATTATTGGGGAAAGAAAAAATTCGCCTACCCCATAAAACATGAAAATTATGGCTATTATGGTCTTTTTGAATTTGATCTAGAAAGGACTTTAATATCAGAAATTAATACCAAATTAAGATTAGATAACAATATCTTAAGATTCTTAATCATTAAAAAGGATGTTAAAAACGAAGAACAAATTAAAAAAGATCAAAAAATAAGAGCCAAAATCGAAGACAAAAAAGCTAAAGTTCAAGAAGAAAAAGAAGAAAAAGAAAAAAAGATAAAAAAAGCCACTAAAAAAATTACTTCTAAAAAAGATGAAGACAAAAAGATAGATCTAAAAAATCTAGAAGAAAAATTAGATGATGTTTTAAACATCGACAATCTTTTATAATCATTAAAAGATCTTATAATTAATCTAAAAAATATGTATTCTTTAAACAAAGCCATGGTAATTGGCAATTTAACTAGAGACCCGGAGATCAGAAACACTCCCTCAGGACAAACAGTGGCCTCTTTCTCAGTCGCCACTAATCTTGTTTGGAATGATCAAAATGGTCAACAACAAAGCAAAACTGAATTTCACAATATTATTGCCTGGAGAAAACTAGGAGAAATCTGCGGACAATATTTAAGCAAAGGAATAAAAGTATATATCGAGGGACGACTACAAACTAGCGAATGGAATTCCCCTGATGGAGCCAAAAGACAAAGAACCGAAATAATAGCTGACAATATGATTATCTTAACACCAAAAAACAATGCTGGTGGAGCTTCAACTAAAAACGAAGAAGAAATAATTTTACCAGATAATCAGGGAGATGATGAAATAAAAATAGAAGACATCCCTTTCTAAATTTAATGAAATAATTAAAATAAAACTATGAAAAGTAAATTGAATAAGAAAAAAGAGTGTCAGTTTTGTAGTGAAAACACTAATCCAGACTATAAAGATCCTAAAACTTTATATAACTTTGTAAATTATTATATGAAAATTATTGGCAAAAAAAGAACTGGAGTTTGCTCTTGGCACCAAAGAAAATTAACTACTGCCATTAAAAGAGCTAGAAAAATGGCCCTAATAGGATTTACTCATAAATAATAATATTATAAAGCTATGCTAAGTTTTAATGAAATAAAAACCGGAAAAGTTTTAGAAATAAACAACGAGCCTTATTTAGCTATAAAAACAGACCATCATAAAATGGGTCGAGGAGGAGCTGTGCTAAAAGTAAAAATGAAAAACCTTATCAATGGCAATGTTTTAGAAAAAACCTACCAAGGTAGCGACAAAGCAGAAGAAGCTAAAACTGAAACTAAAAAAGCTAATTTCATGTACAAAGACCAAAATGAAGCTTATTTTATGGACAACAACTCCTTTGAACAATTTTCTTTATCTTTAGAAAATATTGGAGACAAGCAACTCTTCTTAAAAGATGGAACCGACGTTGATGTTCTATACTTCAACTATAATCCTGTTTCTATAACCCTACCAGTAAAAATGGAGTTTAAAGTTATCAGCTCCCCTCCAGGAGTAAAGGGAAATTCTACTGGAAACGTTACTAAACAAATAGAAATAGAAACTGGAGCAAAAATAAGTGCACCACTTTTTATTAACGAAGGAGATATTATCAGAATAAATACCGAAACTGGCGAATACGTAGAAAGAGCTTAAATTAGAAAAATAATAAAAAGATCTTTAAATAAAAACATCGCTTTAAAGCGATGTTTTTATTTTACTATCTTTGATAATATATTATTACTCCTCTATATCAATCTCAACAGAATCAACACTACTTTTAACTAAATCTAAAAGAGGAACTATATAACGATTAGTATCAAAAAAATCCTTAACAGCCGGAATAACTATGTTCTTCTTATAGAAATAAGGTTCATCACCTCCAGAAATTATAGGGAAGACATAAGCAGGAACATAGATTTCCGAGCCCATCATTTTTTCTTCATCATAATGCCAAAGCTTAACCATTTCTAATGCTGGAGTCCCAATCTCTATAGTAAGCTCTTTTACATCATCTTCTTCTCGATAATAACCATAATCTGGGTACATTCCTCCCTGAGAAACCATCTTTAAAATATTATCTTTATTACTTTCAGAAGTATAATAAGAGCTCTCATAATATTGATAAAATAAATTAAAAAGACCAGAAACCCTTTTTTCCCTCATATCAACCTCAACTGTTAAACCAAATTTTTGACCATATTCCTCATAAATTTCACGACCCTCTATTTTTAAAGGATAAATAACAGAAATTGTGTCAGGGATATAAAAAGATTTTTTATCTGGACTATTAATATAGTTCTCTAACCATTGTTTTTGAACTTCTCCTTCACCATAATTATCTAAAGGTATTCCGTAGTCAGATAAAAATTGATCTGAAATACTAACAATAGTTTTATCATCCAAAATATCTCCTACTGATAATTGACTGTTTTGATAACATTCATTATCACCTCGACAAAGTTTATCAATATTAGGCCATTTTTCCCAATTTTTATACATAGAAAAACTACCATCCCTTAAGCCCAAATTAATAGAATAACCGTAATCGACTTCTTCATTTATAGAAAGATTAGAAATACTAATATTTCTAAATTTATTCATATCAAAAAAAGATATTTTTTTATTAGCAAAACTACTAGCAAATTCACGACTCAAATCTGGATTAACCCTTTTATAAACATCAACCTCACTGGGAAATAAAGGAAAATCATCTCCGACATAAACATAATTATATTTTACTATCTCCATCGGGGGCATTATAGCAATATCAGAAGAACCCTCAACCAATCTTTTTTCTTCTAAGCCTAAATTCATTCCACCGGCAGATCCCATTCCTAAAACAGAATCAGACTCTTGAGCGACAGCATCTATCCCAGCAGAATTCACTAAGGTTCCAAAAAACCCTTTGCCTTTTTTGATGATTTTAACATTGTCTAAAGATCCGAAATAAGATTGATCCCCTTGTCCAATAATTTCTTCTGATTTTTTTTGCCCACCAACAATCATAAAACTGACTGTTAACAAAATCATTACTGCCGTAATAACCAAAGCCTGAGCAAAATCATTCATAAATCCCAAGAAACTGAAAGTTCTTTCATTTCTAATCTTAGAGTTTTCAGTAATCTTAGAAATAGAAGTTGTTTTAATAGCCTTAACCTTGCCATTTTTTTTAGCAATCGGCTTATTAGCAACAACTTTTTTTATTCTTTTCTTTTCCATAATTTTAAAAATTATAAATTAAATAATAAATATTTAATTATTTTTATTTTATTTTTTATTACTCTTATATTATACCAATAATTAAAAAAAATGACAATAATATTTTACAAACCTTCACTATAAAAATATAAATAAAAATGCTATAATAAAGTTGCTAAAAATTATTCTAATTATATGAACGTTTTAATAATTATTTATTTAATTCTATTTGCTATTGTAGGACGATTAAATCTTAAATTGGCCGTCTTGCTTTTAATATTAACTATACCAAGCTATTTAATACGTCTCTCTATTTTTGGCTTACCAAGTACTTTATTAGAACTATCCCTTCTTTTAACTTTTGCTAATTGGATAATCAAAAATTATCGTTATATCTTTTGTCGAAGAAAAAGAGCAGAGACAAAAAAAGTTCCTTATCCTTTTGGCTGGGAAATAATTCTAATATTAGTTATCGCTCTAATTTCCACCTTTGTTGGTGGTCTAGATTTACCAGCCCTAGGAATATTTAGAGCTTATTTTCTAGAACCAATATTTTTGTATATTTTAATCTTAAACACTATTAAAGGAGAAAAAGGAATTAAACAAATTATTAACGCTTTGTGTTTTTCTGTTTTAATCATTTCTATAATAGCTATCTGGCAAAAAATAACTGGTCAATTTATTTTCAATGAATTTTGGGCTAATATCGAAAATCGTCGAGTTGTTTCTATCTTTAATTACCCTAACGCCCTAGCTCTTTTTATTGGTCCAATAATTCCATTAATTATTGGCTCCTTCTTATGGAGATTAAAAGAAAAAGGAGGAATAAAAACATTCTTAAATCAATTATTTTTATTTATCACTGCTCTTTCCGGAATTCTGGCTATTTATTTTGCCAAATCAAAGGGAGCTTTAACAGCTATATTTTTAGCTATCATAATCTCTATTTTTATTTTAATAAAAAGAAAAATAAAAATTATAATACTAATTCTTTTTTTATTAGCAGTCCCCTCTTTAATTTATTATCAAAAAGATTGGATTAATTTAAAATTATCCTCTAGTTTATCTTGGCAAATAAGGCAAGTTCAATGGCAAGAAACCAAAAAAATGCTACAAGATGGAAATATTCTGTGGGGGGCAGGACTAAATAATTACCAAGAAAAAATTGAACCCTACCATCAAGAAGGTTTTTTCTTCAACAAAAACGCTGATCCTAAATTTAGACTCAAGGTTGTTTTTGGAGAAGACCAAAATTATCGAGACGAGAGATGGCAACCTTTAGAAATATACCTTTATCCTCACAATATCTTTTTAAATTTTTGGAGCGAAATTGGTCTAATAGGAGCTCTACTTTTTACTTTTGTAATTATTAAATTTTTATTCTTATCTCTCCAATATTATTTTAAGGAGAAAAACAATAAAAACAAATATTTGGGACTAGCTTTGGGGGCCTCTATGCTGGTTATAATAATCCATGGCTTAGTAGATGTCCCTTATTTCAAAAATGATTTAGCCAGCCTCTTCTGGATAATAATTAGCATATTGGCGATACTGAGAATTAAAAACAACGCCCCTAAATTATGGAAAAAATAAATTTAACAAAATTCATTGCCGATAATAGTAATTATTCTCGACGCCAAGCCGAAGTCCTAATTAAAAAGGGTTTTGTTATTATAGATGGGAAAACCGCCAAACTAGGAGAAAAGGCAAATAATAGAAACGAGGTAAGTATTAATGGGGAAAAAATAAAAACAGAAACTAATAAAATATATATTAAACTAAATAAGCCAAGTGGATACGTTTGTAGTAATAAATCTTTTGCCAATGAACTTAATATTTTTTCTTTAGTAAAAATAAAAGAAAGGTTATTCTCGATCGGACGACTAGACAAAGATAGCTGTGGTTTAATAATTTTGACAAATGACGGAGATTTAACCTATAATCTAACTCATCCTAAATTTGAACATCAAAAAACTTATTTAATAACATTAAAAAAAGATTTTCGTCTGAAAAATAATAATTTTATAAGAGATCTAGAAAATAAATTCCAGAAAGGTATTGATATTGGAGAAAAAACTTTAGCCAAGGTTAAGGAAATTATTTTTTTATCTGAAAACGATATAAAGATTATTTTAGCCGAAGGAAAAAAAAGACAAATCAGAGAAATGTTTAAAATTTTTGATTTAAGAATAGAAAGACTACAGAGAGTAAACTTCGCTGGAGTCGGACTAGGATCATTAAAAGAAGGAGAGTGGGAATATTTAAGTAAAGACGAAATTAATAAATTAAAAAAATAAAGGAAAGGTGTCAGAGTGGTTGAATGTGCGGCTCTCGAAAAGCCGTGTCCCGCAAGGGACCGAGGGTTCGAATCCCTCCCTTTCCGCGAATAAAAATAACCCAAATTACTTTGGATCTTTTTTTATTACACCTAATAAAAACTATTTACTATCTTTAATAATATAAACAAAATAAAAGCTAAACAAAAACAAAACTGCTAAAAACAAGAATGAATATTGTACCGGATAAAAACTCAAAATCAAAGCTCCCAAGCCCGATCCAACCAAATAACCTAAAGGATATGAAGTTCTTAAAAAATTAATTTGACTAACATGTTTAGCATTGATAATCTTAAAAAAACTCGATTCTCTCATAGATTCAATTAAAGCCGCTCCTAAACGACTAAAAAATAATATTGATCCCCAGACAAAGGGGTTAGTTGATTTCACAAAGAAAAACAACAACAAAGAAGTCATTATTATTAATAAACCGATAAACATCATTTCTTTTTCTCCTAAGTACTTGTCGGCAATAATACCAGCTGGTATTTCTATAAATAAAAAGGGCAAGAGCATAATAGAAAACATTATACCTAAAGTTCCCCATTCAAAACCAAGATTAGTATGTAGATAAATTGGAATAAAAACAACAGCTGAATTAAAGAATAAATTCAAGAAAAAAGAAACAAAATATATTCCTCTTAAACTTAAATTTTTCCAAAAAATAGAAACTGTTTCTAAGACCTTCAATCTATCAAAAGAAACTTTCTTATTAACCCTTTTCTTATTAGAAATAATAATAATATAAAAAAACAATAAAGCTAAAGCTGAAGCCCAATAAACTAAATTATAATAATCATCAGAAATAACCAAGCAAGAAGCTAAAAAAGGAGAAATAATCCAACCAAGATTCATAAAAGTAAAATAAGTTGCCCTTGTTTTGCCAGTATTAGTATTCTTAGTAAAACTTTCAACAAAAATATCCATATTAACCCAAATCAAATTTGAACTAACCCACATAGAAATAAAAAATATAAACAACCACAAAGATAAAGGACTTAAAACCATAAGAACTAATGATACAAAATTAATTAACATCATTATTTGAGCTGAAAACAAATTACCAAATCTCCTTATTGCTCTCGGAAAAAATAACATCGCAAAAAAAGTAGCAATATTAGCAAGAGAGAAAAATAAACCTACAGAACGAACAGAAACAACATTCTCAATTAAACTGGAATTGATATAAGCTGGCAAGGCGCCAGAAATGGCCAAAAAAATACCAGCAATATATAAAATAATTAAACTTCTATTCTTTTTTTTATGTTTTCTAACAAAAAAAATGCTAGTCTTCTTCATAACTTTAAGCTTGTTATTTTTTAAAATAAACTTTAGGGAATGATATTATTATCACTATAACAATAATTATACTAACAAATTGAGGAAAGCGCAAACCAAAAATTTCTGGAGCAAAATCAATCCTAATAAATTCTAGACTAAATCTTAGAATTGAATATAAAAATAAATATAATGAAGTAATCAAAAAATCGTTTTTAAAATTAACCTTATTTTTCTTAATTATAAGTAAATGAATAGAAATTAGAATTAAAAAAATAATAAAATTACCCAAAGATTCATACAAGAAAGTAGGATGAAAAAAAGAATTATTTAAATATGTAAAAGGACGATTACCAGGACTAATATAAATTCCCCAAGGCAAATCAGTCGGACGGCCAAAAAGCTCTTGATTGAAATAATTTCCCCAACGTCCAATAGCCTGAGCTAAAGCTAGTCCTGGAGTAATTATGGCAGTTAATTTAAAAAATTTAGTCCATTGATTAAAATTCTTAAAAGAATCTATCTTCACTCTTTTAACAAAAAACCATAAAGTAATTAAACCAGCTAAAATTGCCCCATGAATAGCCAGTCCTCCCTGCCAAATCTTAAAAGCATCAATTGGATTTTTTATATAATAGCGCCATTCTAAAAAAATATCATAAATTCGAGCTCCAATAATACCAAAGATAATAAGATAAAAAGCTAGATCAATAATAGTATCCTTTTTTATTCTATATTTTTTAGCTAAAAACAAACTTAAAGAAAATGCTAAAAACATCCCTAAAACAATAAAAAATCCATACCAATAGATTTTTAGAAAGCCCCAAGAAATCATCACTGAATTGGGTTCAAAATTGTGTAAAAAATTTAACATGTGAGAGAAAATAGGCTCATCGCGTATAACTCACCCCTATCGGGACTCGCACGCGACTATCGGTTAATTATGCTGTGCGGGCGGAGAGACTCGTCGCGTATAACTCGCCCCTATCGGGGCTCGCACGCGACTGTCGCTAACCGGATATTAGTGCGGGCGGAGAGACTCGAACTCTCATGGATTGCTCCGCTTGCTCCTAAGGCAAGTGCGTATACCAATTTCGCCACGCCCGCGAAAGTATTATTATAATAATACAAAATATTTAATAGAGCAAGGGGAAGATGGTTGTTATTGTTTTTTCACGATCTTCAAATAGCAATCCTCTCTATTTTTATCTATCTCAAAAAAATTAAAAAAATTGATATGGAACTTTGTTGTTAATATTTTCTTTCTTAGATTATAAGTATTATAATGTTTCATTATTCCTAAGTACGAATTAAGGCTTGATAAAATCATATTCTTTTTTACACTTATATCATTATTTTTAACTATATTATTTATTTCTCCAATTTTAATATAAAAATTATTCTTAGTTCTGTTATTGATATAAACTCTGAAAGGCTTAACTATCGCTCCTAAGAACTTAAAACCTTTATAACATTCTTGAAAATAAATTTTTTTATTATTAATTTTTAAGTTTAAATTTACTTCTAGATATTTTTTTATAACCTTAACTACTTCTTTTAAAAACTCTTTATCTTTATGAATAATTATAAAATCATCTACATATCTTCCGTAATATTTAAATTTCAAATTTCTTTTAATAAAATTATCAAAGCTATTCAGATAAATATTACTAAACAACTGTGATGTTAAATTTCCTATTGGTAGACCCTTGTTTTCTTCAGCTAAAAATAGACTCTTATTCTTTGGTAATCCGTCCCAATCGCTCTTTTTTCCCCTAATGCTATAATTTTTTGTATAATTATGAAAAATTATTCTTCTAACCAAAGAAGTAATTAAAGAAAAGTCAAAATTACATTTATTTTTATTTTTTAATAATATTTTTTCTATTTTATTCCATAAAATTTCTTTATTAATATTCATGAAATAACCAGAAATGTCTAATTTTAAAATATAAGCCTCTTTTTTGTAATTATCCGAGCAAGACCTAATAAATTTATTTATTCTCTTTATTCCAAAAAGAGTCCCCCTGTCTTTTCTACAACTATAGCTATCATAAATAAAGCTTGCTTCAAAAATTGGATTAATATAATTAAATACTAAATGATGAATAATTCTGTCTCGGAAAGAAGATGCGATTATTTCTCTTTGTACTGGGTCAAAAATTACAAAAACTATGCTTTTGCTAATTTTATAACTCCCATCTTTTAATTCTTGGTATAATTTTAGAATTTCTCTCTCATAATTTAATTCAAACTCTAAGGCACTTATGGTATTTCTTTTATTTTTACGAGCTGAAAAATAAGCAAAAAATAAGTCTATTAAAAGTTGATCCATTTTTTATAAAATTATTTTATAATTATTAAAAATGAACATTTTTGATGTTCATTTTTAATAATCAGAGCTAAAGGCAACGAACCGAGAAACCGTTGGTCTGATTATTATTGTTGCGGTTAACTTCGGCATTATTATAGTTCAAGTTCCGATTCCAAGAATTACCAGGATTATTCTCTGACGATGACCAAAAGTTGGAGTTATTGCCAAGATTATTGAAGGAACCATTAGTGTTGCGGTTGCCAGCTGTTTTTAATAATCACTTTACTCTTTGTCTAATTTGACCTTAGAAAGAAAAATTAGAAAAATGGTCTTGTTTTAGACCTAGTACTGAAAAATATTTTAATTAATTTTCAGTGGATTATTGAACTGATTTAGGGCGCGCTTGTTTTAACCTTAATCAAAACAACTCTGGCCCCAGATTTATGACTTATTTCTCCAAGAAATTAATTGTCTATTAATTACTTCTATTTTTTCACTTAAAAAAGCAAACTTTTTTAAATTTATTTGTTTTAGATCTTTAAGTATTCTGGTGTATATTGTTATTTTTTCTATTCTATTTAGAGCTATTTTAATATTTGCTAACCTATTTTCAAAACAATTATTAGCCCTACAAATATCAACTAATAATTCCAATGCTTCATCTTTAATTTTCTCTCCTAGACTATATTTATATTCTTTAGAAAAATTAAAACTTAAATTATATAGCAACAACAATAAATCATAACTATTTTTATATACTATTAAATCATAATGCATAGAAAAAATTCTTTTCTTAGCTTGCTAAAGCAAACTAAGAAAAGAAAAAAAGAGAAAAGAGAAAGAGAGAAAGAGAGAAATCTCAGTCAGAGCTAAAGCACTGACTGAGTAAAGATTATTCATTCCTTGATCAGTTCTGAAGGCAACGAACCGAGTCACCGCTGGTCTGACTACCACCGCTGCGGCCAACTTCGGCACTATCATAGTACAAGTACCGAGCCCAAGAATCACCAGGATCATCCTCTGACGATGACCAAAAGTTGGAGGCATAGCCAAGATTAAGGAAGGAACCATCAGAGCTGCGGTAGCCAACTGGTAAAGCTGTAAAACCAGACTCATTGGTAGCTCCAGTATTAGGTGAAGTCCAGTGGGTTGTCCCGGTTTCTTTCATCTTTCCTCCGGCCACATCTGCTCCTCCTAAATAAGTAGTGAGAGTTGTCCATTCAGCATCAGTAGGGACACTCCAACCAGAAGGACAAATACTTACTTGATCAACAGCAAAGAAGTTATATAATACTCCGTAAGTAGTATAATTATCCAGAGCTTTAGCTGTAGGAACATCACTGCCATCA
>JAQVFY010000008.1 GCA_028696995.1 Patescibacteria group bacterium | reverse complement strand
AATTCTTTTATTCAAGTTTTAGTTGAAGAAAATGTTTCTCGGGCTAATATAAAAAATTGGTATACTTCTAGGTTTTTTTCTTTAGTAGAGGAAGAGCGTTTTGTAGAGAATGATAATTGGGAAGGAGTTTATAGTCTCGATGATTTAGCTATATATCTTACTAATAAGCAAAAAACTCATGTTTACACTATTTTATATCAAGTGCCCGAGGGTCAAGCTCAATCTTATATAAATATTTTTAAAATTATAGTAAATTCTTTTTTAGTTGATTTATAGATTAATTTTTAGATATTTTTATTATTTAAAAAAGCTCTTTCGAGCTTTTTTAATTTATTTAAGTAAAATATATTTATTTGCTTATAATTTTATCAACAAGACCATATTTTTTAGCTTCTTCAGCACTCATAAAGTAGTCACGGTCACTATCTTTTTCTATTTCTGATAATTTTTTTCCAGAGTGTTTAGCTAAAATTTTATTCATTTTATCTTTTATTCTTAGAATATGTTCGGCGTGAATTTTAATATCGCTAGCTTGTCCTTCAAATCCTCCCATAATTTGATGAATCATAATTTCACTATTTGGTAGAGATAATCTTTTTCCCGGAGCTCCAGCTGCTAAAAGTACTGAGGCCATAGAAGCTGCCATGCCGATACAAATAGTAGAAACATCACAACTTATGTATTGCATGGTATCATAAATAGCTAAACCAGAAACAACAGATCCCCCAGGGGAGTTGATATAAAATTTTATATCTTTATTTTTTTCTTCGGCCTCTAAAAATAATAATTGAGCAATAATGATATTGGCGGTGTGATCGTTTATAGCCTCTCCTAAAAAAACAATTCTGTCTTTTAAAAGGCGGGAATAAATATCATAGGCTCTTTCGCTTTGGCCACTTTTTTCAATAACTGTTGGAATAATTGACATATTTTTATGTTTTTACATTAAAATTAAGATTTTAATGTAATTAATTTTAATATTGAATAGTGTAACATTTTTCTTTGTAAAAATCAACCTTTATTTTACTTGATTTTTATAAAAAATTGTTTTAAGATTAGTTATAATTATAATTTATTTAAAATAGTAAAATATCTATGTCTATGTCAAAAACAAGTTTTTCTAGTAAGAAAAACAATCGGTTCATCTTTGTTTTAATTATAGCCCTTTTTCTTTTAGTTTTAATAAAGGGTGGTGATAGTTATTATAATCGTTTTACTTCTTGGTTGTCTGATAAAACTAATGAAACTATAATTTTACCAAAAATCAAGGAAATCCCTTTTAGATTAGGCCTTGATTTGCAGGGGGGAGCACAATTAGTTTATCAAGCAGATGTTTCTCAAGTTTCTGATTCTGATAAAGATGATTTATTAGAAGGTGTTAGGGAGGTTATTGAAAGGAGGGTTAATGCTTTTGGGGTTAGTGAGCCAGTTATTCAAATTAATAAAACTATAGATAATGATTATAGGGTTATAGTAGAATTAGCTGGAGTTAAAAGTGTTGATGAAGCTATTAAAGAAATAGGAGAAACTCCTCGTTTAGAATTTAAAGAACAAGATTTAAGCTCTGCTAGCGTCACTGAAGATAATTTAAAATTAATGACTGAGTATAATGAAGAATTGAAAGCTAGAATAGAAGAAATTTATAATAAAGTGAAAGCTGGAGAGGATTTTTCAGATTTAGCTAAAGTAAATAATGCTCCTAAGGCCTTATCTTCTGGCAGTGATTCTATTGGGACAGAAAATGATGGAGATTTGGGTTGGATAGATGCTGAATCAAATTCTTATGTCTACAATTTAGTTAAAGATTTATCAGTAGGACAAAGCACGGAAATTATAGAGACAGATTTAGATTATACTATTTTAAAACTAGAAGATAAAAAAACTGAGGCTGGTATTTTATCTGAGCAAAATAATATAAATCAAGAAAAATATAAAGTTAGGGAGATATTTTTGGAAAAAATGACTAAAGAAGATTTGTTGGGATTGACAGAAAATTGGAAAAACACTGAATTAACCGGTAAAAATTTATCTAGAGCAGTTATTCAATTTAATCCCAATGATAATAGACCAGAAGTATCTTTAGAATTTGATAGTGAAGGAGCTGAATTATTTGCCGAAATAACTGAAAGAAATGTTGGTAAGCCGGTAGCTATTTATTTAGATGATTATCCTATTAGTGTTCCCAATGTTAATGAAAAAATTTCAGGAGGCAAGGCGGTTATTAGTGGTAATTTCAGTATTACTGAGGCTAAAGAATTAGTTCAAAGATTAAAGGCCGGAGCTTTACCAGTCCCAATTGAGCTTATTAATCAAAAAACAGTTGGAGCTAGTTTGGGTCATCAATCAATAATTGATAGCCTAGAGGCTGGAATAATTGGCTTAATATTAGTAGCTTTATTTATGTTAATAATTTATAGATTGTTTGGTCTAACTTCTGTTTTTTCTTTGTTAATTTATGGAGCTATTGTTTTAGCTATTTTCAAAGCTCTTCCTGTGGCTATAGCAGTTATTATTGGATTGTTTTTTGTTGGATTAATGTTGATAACTTTTGACGAGTTAAAACTTCTAGACATTTCTTTAACTTTATTATTTGTTGTTATTGGCATTATTTTATTGGTTTATGGTATAAATGCCGTAACCCTAACATTAGCTGGAGTTGCTGGGTTTATTTTGTCTATTGGGATGGCGGTTGATGCTAATGTCTTGATTTTTGAAAGAATAAAAGAGGAATTAAAAACAGGAAGAACAATAAAAGATGCGGTGGACGAAGGTATTCGTCGAGCTTGGCCATCTATTAGAGATGGTAATGTTTCCACCTTGCTTATTTGTTTAGTTTTAATGAGTTTTGGTACCGGAGTTTTAAAGGGTTTTGGAACAACATTATTTATTGGTGTTTCTGCTTCTATGTTTAGTGCTATAGTTATAACTAGAAGTTTTTTGAATTTATTTTTAGGAAAAAAGATGGAAAACTCTCGTCTTTTATTGGGAGTTAAAAGAAGAAAAGAAAATATTAATTAATTTATAAAAATAAAATAAGATAAAAATTATGATTAATTTAAATGTTATAAAAAATAGAAAGATCTGGTTGTTTGTTTCTGGTTTGCTGGTATCTTTATCTATTATTTCTTTAATTCTTTGGGGTTTAAATTTTGGAATTGATTTTACAGGAGGAAGTTTATTAGAACTTAAATTTAATAATAAAAATATAAGTGTGCTAGAGCTTAAGGAGAGTTTATCAGATTTAAATTTAAATAGTCTTACAATCCAGCCAACAGAAGGAGGCTCTGTGATTTTACGTTTTAAAGATGATCAACCCGAGCTTCATTCTCAGATAATAGAAAAATTAAATTATTTAGCTCAAGAAAAAACGGAAAATAATGAAGAAAATAATAAATTAATTGAGGAGCTTAGATTTGATTCAGTGGGCCCATCAATTGGAAAAGAGTTAAAAAGTAAGTCTTTTAATACTATTTTCTTAGTCCTTATCATTATTGTTTTATATGTTTCCTTAGTGTTTAAAAAGGTTTCTAAGCCGGTTTCTTCTTGGAAATACGGAATTGCTGCTATTATTGCTTTATTTCACGATGTTTTAATAGTTTTAGGGGTATTTTCAGTATTAGGACATTTTTATAATATTGAAATAAATACTCCTTTTATTGCGGCTATTTTGACTGTTTTGGGTTATAGCGTTAACGATACTATTATTGTTTTTGATAGAATTAGAGAGAATCTCCCTAGGAGTGTTGATAATTTTATGAACACTATAAATAAAAGTATTAATCAGACTTTAACTCGTTCTATTAATACTTCTTTTACTACTTTATTAGTTCTATTGGCTATAATTATTTTTGGTGGAGCTTCTATTCGAGATTTTGTTTTAGCTTTGGCTATTGGTATATTTATTGGTACTTATAGTTCTATATTTATTGCTAGTCCAACTTTAGTCTGGTTTGACAATTTAAGAAAAAAATAATTTTTAAGATTAATAATATTTTGTAAAATTTTAAAAATCGTGCTATTTTTTAGTGCGGTTTTTTTATTAGTTTATTTATGCTATAATAATAATTGCTTATAATATTATTTATATTAAATATATGAAAAGTGTTTTTATTAAAAAATGGGTTGATTTTTTTATTGATTTTTTTATTTTGGCAATTGTTTTTCTGGTTCCAATTTATTTTGGAGTTTTTTTTATTTCGGCTAATCCTTTTGAATTTCAAAAAATGTTGATTTTTAAGATTTTTTTACTACTTCTTGTTTTTTTATCTTTTTTAAAATTTATTTTTTATCCCAAATTTCTTTCTTATTTTTCTATTCTTTTTAAAAAATATTTTTTAATAGCTTTTTCTCTTTTAGTGCTTTCTCTTATTACTATGATTTGGTCGGCTAATCCGCATTTGTCTTTTTATGGTAGCATTGATAGGCAAATGGGCTGGGTAAGTGAGTTTTATTTCTTTTTATTTTTTATAATAATTTCTTTAAATTTAATTTTTTCCAAGAACAAAGAAAGAAAGATAAAAAATATTGTTGTTACAGCCGTTATTTCTGCTACTTTGGTCTCAATTTATGCTATTTGTCAGTTTTTTGGTTATGATTTTTTGATTTGGGAGGAGCCAGCAGTTATAACTAAGAGAGCTATGTCTACTTTAGGTCAGCCAAATTTCTTAGGATCTTTTATTCTTTTAACTTTACCCCTACCTTTGTATTTGTTTGATAAGGGAAAGAATTTGCGCATCAAGATTTTTTGGATTTTATCTTTTGCTTTACAGCTTTTAGCTATAATATTTTCTGGAAGTCGAGGTGCCTGGATGGGCCTTATTGGTGTTTCCTTATTATGTTTAGTTGTTTTTTATTATCAAAAAAATAAAAAAATATTTTTTATTGGTTTGGCTGGAATTATCGCCGTAGTTTTAATTTTAATGCTTGGGCAAAACATAATTAGCCAGCGTTTTAAATCAGCTTTTGACGTTTCTCAAGGGAGTTCTTCAGTTCGTTCTTCCATTTGGTTAGCTTCTTTAAAATCTATTAACGGTAAAGACTGGGGGCATGGTCTGGAAAATCAGAAGGAAGCTATTTGGACATATTATCAACCTGATTGGGCAATTTTTAGTAAGGTTAATGTTGTTTTTGATCGAGCTCATAATTTATTTTTAGATACTGTTTTAACCGTTGGTTTAATTGGTCTTTTTTTGTGGATATGTTTTTATTATTTTATTTTAAACTTATCTTTTAAAAATATAGTAGACGATAAAGACCCATTATTATCTTTGGTTTTGTTTTGGTCTCTAGTTTCTTATTTGATTTCTTTATTTTTTAATTTTTCGGTAGTGGCTACTACGATCTATTTTTGGTTAATATCATCTATTATTATAACTGTAAATCACTCAGATAGTTTTAAAGTTTTTTCTTGGGGGGATGAAAAAGACAAGAAATCTGTTCTTAAGAAAGTTTTTGTTTTAATAGTTTTGTTTTTATGTTTGATGGGAATTTGGCGAGAAACAAAAAATTTAAGTATTGATTATTATTTTTTAAAAACAAAACAATTTTTTTATCAACAAGAAGTTCCCGCCGCCATTTTAACATTTTCTTATTTAAGAAAAGAAAATCCTGTTTATTATGAATATTATTATGATTTTATTGATATAGTTTTTAATAATTTTAACAACTTTAAGGATATAGCTTCTAAAGAAATGGCTATGGATGAAATTAAAGCTATTTCTAAGATTATAGAGAGTGATAATAGAAATAAATCTTTTCGTCATGAATTTTCTAGGGCTCAGACTTCAGTTTTATTGGGTAATTTTTTTGAAGCTGAAAAAATATTCGATAAATTAGAGGAGAAATCTCCCTATTATCCTAATATTTATTTCAAAAGAGCTAAGATGAGTATTATGATGTCAGATTTTTCTTCGGCTGAGAATTATTTTAAAAAAACATTAACTCTTTTGCCTCCAGATAATAGTTTAAATAGTGAAATAAACCTAAAAGCTTTACAAAGTTATAAGGCTTTATTGAGAAAGGAATTAAAGTCTATAGAAGATAATAAAAATGATATTAATTTGGATAATTAGATAATGATATGGAGTTAGATTTTTTTATAATTTGGCCCTTTTTTCCTTTAGTTTTTATTTTTGGTTTAATTTTTGGTAGTTTTTTAAATTGTTTGATTTGGCGTTTGTATAAGGGTGATACTATTTGGGGGAGATCTTATTGTCCTTGGTGTGGTCATAAAATACATTGGTATGACAATATTCCGGTTATTAGTTTTTTACTTTTAAAAAGACGGTGTCGTTTTTGTAAGAAAAAGATTTCTTGGCAATATCCTTTAGTGGAATTATTAACGGCAATTTTCTTTTTATTATCTTTTCGTTTTAATGCTCTTTCTGGTTTTTCTGTCGTTAAGTTATTATTTGATTTAACTTTAATTTCTTTGTTGATAATAGTTTTTGTTTTTGATTGGCGCTGGTTTTTAATCCCGGTGCAAACCTTGATATTCGGAGCTTTAATTTTATTGGCTTTAAATTTATTTTTAGGTTTTTCCGTTGGGCAATTATTTTTAGCGATGTTAATTGGCGCTGGTTTTTTTGCTTTACAATATTTAATTACTCGAGGTCGTGGTTTAGGAGAGGGCGATATTTGGTTGGGTGGTTTTTTAGGGCTGGCTTTTCCAGATATTGGTCATCTTATTACTTTATTTTTTTTAACCTATATTATTGGGGGGCTAACTTCTATAATATTAATGTCTTTAGGCTTAAAAAAGATGGGTTCAAAGCTTCCTTTGGGGATATTTTTGACCATTTCAGCTCTAATTTGTTTGTTTTGGGCAGAAAACCTTATAAATTGGTATTTAGGTTTGATTTTGTAGGAAAATTGATTTTTTGTTGTTTTTGGTTATTTTTCTATTATTGCTAATATTTTAAAATTTTAGTATAATAGTTAATATAAAATAAATAATTTATTTATTATGAAAAACGATATTATTGTTGGTCTTGATATTGGGTCAAGTGCTATTAAGTTAGTGATTGCTCAAAAAAAGTTTGATTTTAATGAAGAAAAAATTCATGTTATTGGAGCTGTTTCTCATCCTAGTTCTGGAATTGGGAAAAATGGGGTTGTAAATAGTATTGAAGACGCTGTTTCTTCTCTTTCGGCTTGTTTAGAAAAGGCAGAGCGCTTAGTTGGTATTCCTATTAGTTCTGTTTTTTTATCTTTTAATCATTCCAAGATAAGATACGAGAGAGTTAAGGGGGTCGCTATTATTAGTAAAAATGATGGAGAAATTGATCAGAGTGATATTGATCGAGCAATTGATTCCGCTAAATCTTTTCCCGTCCCCAATAATTACGAAATTTTTAAAACCTTTCCTGTTAAATATAATATTGATAATAATGAAGACGTTAAAGATCCTATTGGTATGAGGGGTATTCGTTTAGAGGTAGAAGTTTTGGTTTCTATGGTTTTAAGTAGTCAAATGAATAATTTAGTTAAAGTTGTTCAAAGGGTTGGTTTAGGAATTGATGATGTTTCTTTTCCTAGCATCACTATGGCAGAATTATTTTTAACTAGTAAAGAGATAGAGTTAGGAGTTGCGGTTGTTGATATTGGAGCTACAACTACTTCTTTGGCTGTTTATGAGGATGGGGTTTTGATTCATTTTAATACTTTACCAATTGGTTCAGAATATATAACTGCTGATATTGCCCTAGGATTAAAATGTCCTATTACTTTAGCTGAAAAAATAAAATTAGAATTTGGTGATTCTGATTCTAATTCTCCAAATATTAAAGAAGATATTGACATTTCTTCTTTATTAAAAGAAGAGAGGATTGAAGATGAAAATAATATCGTTTCTAGAAAATATTTATCAGAAATAATAGAAGCTCGAGTAGAGGAAATATTTAAATTAGTAGATGAAGAATTTAAAAAAGTTAATCGTTCTAAAATCTTGCCAGTTGGAGTTTTTTTGAGCGGTGGCGGATCACTTTTAAAAAATATTTCCAAGACTGCCAAGAAAACATTGTCTTTACCAGTTGCCTTTTTAGAACCTAAATATATAAAAATAGAAGTTGATAAGGCCAATCGCCCTGATTTTTTAACAGCTCTATCTTTAGCGGTTTATGGATGTTATTCTAGTTTTGATCATAGAGGAAATAATATAATTAAAGATAATTTTAAAGATTTATTCAGTAAGGCTCAAAATCTTTTTAAGAAAATAATGCCGAAATAATAAAATTTAAAATAAAAATATTATGCCTGAAATTAAACCAAATATTGAAACCTCTGCCAAAATAAAGGTAGTAGGAGTCGGCGGTGGCGGTGGCAATGCCGTTAATCGAATGATAGAAGCTGGAATTAGAGGGGTGGAATTTATCGCTATTAACACCGATATTCAAGCTTTACAAAATAGTAGAGCTAGTTATAAATTAAATATTGGTAAGGGAATAACTAGAGGTTTGGGGGCTGGAATGGATCCAGAAATTGGCAGAAAGGCAGCCGAAGAATCACAAAATGAAATCAGAGATTTACTTAAAGGGGCCGATATGATTTTTATTACTTGTGGATTGGGTGGTGGAACAGGAAGTGGAGCTTCTCCTGTTATTGCTGAGATAGCCAGAGATTTAGGGGCTTTAACTATAGCCGTTGTTACTAAACCATTCTTTTTTGAAGGAGGAGTTAGACAAAGAGTAGCTGATGAGAGTTATAATATCTTGGCTGAAAAAGTGGACACTATTATTGTTGTTTCTAATGAAAAATTATTAGAAATTATTGATAAGAGAACTACTTTTATAGATTCTTTCAAAATGGCTGATAATGTTTTGCGCCAAGGTGTTCAAGGTATTTCAGAGATAATAACTGTTCCTGGTATAGTTAATGCTGATTTTGCCGATGTTAAAACTATTATGGCTGGCACTGGTACAGCTCTTATGGGAGTAGGTCAGGCTTCTGGAGAAAACAAAGCGATCGAGGCCGTTAAGGCGGCGATAAATTCAGCTTTATTAGAGACTTCTATTGATGGAGCTAGAGGTATAGTTTTTACTATAACAGGAGGACTTGATTTAAGCATGACCGATGTTAGTGATGCTGCTAAAATGATTAATTCTTTAGCTGATAAAGATGCTAAAATAATTTTTGGTGCGGTTATTGATGAGAATCTAGGTGACGAAATTAAGGTTACAGTAATAGCTACAGGTTTTAATGATAAAAATTCTCGTTTAGTTGTTAAGAAGGAGGTCGATAAAAAAAATGATAATGATTATTTTGGCTTTGTTAAAAAAGACTATGGTTTACTAGATAGTTTTGATAAAGATCTTTCTGACAAAAAGAATTTAAATAATAATTCGGAAGAAAAAGATAATCGTAAATCAATTTTTAATTTTAGTTCTAAAAATATTTTTAATAAGGAAAAAATAAAAAGTTCTGATGAAAATAGTAAGGACGATTTAGACACTCCTGCTTTTTTGAGAAACAAAAATAAAAGCAATGATTTTAGTGAAGATGATAGTTTAGATATTCCTGCTTTTTTACGAAATAAAATTAAAAAATAAGGGTATAAATCACTCTTGACTTTTTAATTTTAACTCTTATAATTGGAGTGCAGATAATTAAAGAAATTATTTGTTTTTTATGAAAATTAAATTTATATTTAATTTTTATTTATTTTATGTTTAAAAATTATCTACAAAATAATAAAGAAATAGCTCGAGCTATGGTTTTATATATTAGTTTTTCGGTTTTAGGTCCCCTATTGGTTATTGGTGGAATTGGTTATTTAGTTGATAGAATCTTTAATACTCGTTTTGCCTTATTATTTTCTATTTTTGTTGCTTATTTGGTTTCTAATATTCTAATGTTTAAAAAACTAAAGAAGATAAACAAGGAAATGGATAAAATTGTTCCTTCTCAAAAGGATTCTCTTGATAATAAAAATGCTTATGATGACGAGGAGGAGGAAGTTTGGCCAGTTAATAATCAAAAATAATTATGAATTTAAGCATATCTTTATCACCCGACATTTTATTTTATATTGGTTCCTTTCCAGTGACTAATACTTTTTTTTGGTCGATAATTATTACAATTTTTCTTATATTAATTTTTGTTTTAGTGGGGCAAAGACTTAAAGATAAGCCTTCCAAATTACAGAATTTTATAGAAATATTGATAGAAGAAGCTTATTCTTTTGTTGTTTCGGTTATTGGACCGGGTAAAAAGGCCAGAAGGATTTTTCCTTTAGTTGCTACAATGTTTATTTTTGTGTTAGTATCTAATTTAATTGTGTATATTCCGGGTCAAAATGCTGTATCTATTGATTTAGGTGCTGGTCCGGTAGCAATTTTTCGAGCAGTTATGTCTGATTACGGCTTGGTTTTGATAATGACCCTGATAGCGGTTATTACTACCCAAATCGTTGCTATTGCTGTTAGTGGCCCCTTTAAATATATTGGTAAATTTTTAAATTTTCGTAGTCCGATGGGATTTTTTCTAGGACTGATGGATTTGGTAGGTGAAATAGCAAAAATAGTTTCTTTATCTTTTCGTTTATTTGGAAATATTTTTGCCGGAGAGGTTTTAGGAATGGTGATGTTGTTTTTGGCTCCCTTTTTTGTTCCTTTGCCTTTTATGTTTTTAGGATTGCTTACTGCCGTTGTTCAGGCTTTTGTTTTTGCGGTTTTGACTTTGGTTTTTGTTTCTATGGCGTCAGAATCTGAGGCTTAAGCTTAAGGTTTAAATTTTGAAAAATTTTTTGTTAAAAATAAATAAATTAATATTTAAAATAAAATAATTTAATTATTTATTAAATAATTTATAAATATTTAATAAATAATAGTAAAACTATGGAAATAGAAGCAGCTAAGTATATTGCTGCCGGTTTGGCCATTGGTTTAGGAGCCATTGGACCCGGTATCGGTGAGGGTATTGCCGCCTCTAAAGCTTTAGAAGCTATTGGCCGAAATCCTGAAGCTAGTGGGAAAATTACTCCATTAATGTTTGTATCAATGGCTATTGCTGAGTCAACTGCTATTTATGCTTTAGTTATTGCCTTGATAATTTTATTTGGTTAATTTTTTTGAATGATCTTTGGGGTTTTTATAAAGACCCCAACAATTATTTAAAAAATTAATTTAAGCATATGGAATTATTTGATGCTCTGGGTATAAATGGAAAAATATTATTAGCCCAGTTTATAAATTTTGCGGTTTTAGTTTTTGTTTTGTGGCGTTTTGCTTATAAGCCAATTTTAAAATTTTTAGAGGATCGTCGAAAAAAAATAGAAAAAGGAGTAGAGAACTCAGAATTGGCTATAACTAAATTAGAAGAAATTGCTGAAAAAGAAAAAGAGGTTATTATTGAAGCTAAAAAAGAGGCTTTAAATTTAATTAACGAAGCTAAGGATAATGCTGAAAAAAGAGGACAAGAATTGATTAAAAAAGCTCAAGAAGAGGCGTCTTTAGTGATGCTTAAAGAAAAGGAAAAACTTAATCAAGAAAAAATTGAAATGTTTAAAGAAATGAAAAATAATTTATCAGAGTTGGTTATTTTAGCAGTAGAAAAAGTAATTGAAGATAAAATGGATAGCGAAAAGGACAAGGAAATTATTAAAAAAGCTTTAAAAAATTAATATGAAAGCAAAAGCCAAACAATATGCTCAGGCCTTATTTTTAGAAATTAAAGACAAATCATCGGATGAGATGCTAGTGATTTTAGATAATTTTTTAAATATTTTAAAGAGGGATAATTGTTTTTCTCAGGTTGAAAAAATAATTTCATATTTTAATATTTTTTGGCAAAAAGAATATTCTTTAGTTGAAGCTGAGATTACCACTGCAAGGTCTTTGGATGCTGGTTTAAAAAAGGAAATTTTTGATTATTTAATCAGAAGGTCAAAGGCTGAGAAAATAAAGATAGAAGAAAAAGAGGATAAGAAAATTATTGGTGGTTTTATTGTTAAATATGGTGATAAGATAGTAGACGCTAGTGTTAAAAATAAAATAAATTTATTTAAAAATAATTTAATTCAATAGTATGAAAAATAATTCAAAAGATTTTATAATCGAACAAATTAGACAGAGAATTTCTGATTTTAAGACTGAACTTAAAGAGCAGAATTTTGGTCAAGTGGTTGAAGTTAGTGACGGTATTGCTAAGGTTTCTGGTTTATCTGAAGCTATGATGTCAGAAATGCTTGAATTTAAAACTACTGCCGGGTCAGTTTATGGTGTAGTTTTAAATTTAGAGGAAGATAATGTCGGTGTTGTTATTTTAGGAGATTGTAGCGGAATTAAGGAGGGGGATGAAGTTCTTTCTTTAAAAAGAATTTTAGAAGTTCCTGTCGGTGATGAGATTATTGGTCGAGTTGTAAATCCATTGGGGGCTCCAATTGACGGTAAAGAAAATATTAAGGCTGATAAATTCTATCCAATAGAAAAGATTGCTCCCGGTGTTATTACTAGGCAATCGGTAGACGAGCCAGTTCAAACTGGAATAAAATCAATTGATGCTATGATTCCGATCGGAAGAGGTCAGAGAGAGTTGATTATCGGTGATCGCCAAATTGGAAAGACTGCCATTGCTATTGATACTATTATCAATCAAAAAGGACAAAACATGAAATGTGTTTATGTGGTTATTGGTCAAAAAGAGTCTAAGGTGGCTGGCATTGTAGCAAAATTGAAAGAGTCTGGAGCTATGGAATATACTACTGTGGTTGTTGCTGGGGCTAGTGATCCTTCATCTTTATTGTATATCGCTCCTTATGCCGGCTGTGCTATGGCTGAATATTTTTTAGATAAAGGGGAAGATGTTTTGATTGTTTATGATGATTTGTCTAAACATGCTGTCGCTTATAGAGAAATTTCCTTACTTTTAAAGAGACCGCCAGGACGCGAAGCCTATCCAGGAGATGTTTTTTATCTTCATTCTCGTTTGTTAGAGAGGGCTTGTAAATTAAATAAAGATTTTGGTGGTGGATCTATTACGGCTTTACCTATTATTGAAACTCAAGCTGGAGATGTTTCCGCTTATATTCCAACTAATGTTATTTCTATTACTGATGGACAAATTTATTTAGAACCAGATTTATTTTATCAAGGAAATCGTCCAGCGGTTAATGCCGGTTTATCGGTTTCCCGCGTTGGTAGTAGTGCTCAAATTAAAGCTATGAAAAAAGTAGCTGGAAAAATGCGCTTGGAAGCTGCTCAATATCGTGAGCTAGCCGCTTTTGCTCAATTTGGTTCTGATTTAGACGAAGAAACTAGGAATAAATTAGAGAGAGGTAAGAGATTGATGGAGGTTTTGAAGCAAGGTCAATATGAACCAATGGATGTAGCCGAACAAGTTATAGTTTTTTATTCTTTGATTTCTGGTTTAATGGATAATATTCCAGTAGAAAAAATTAAAGAATTTGAGATTAATTTAATTTCGTATATTAGAGATAATGTTAGTGATGTTTTAAAAGCAATCAAAAAAACTAAAATTTTAGAAGAAAGTGATGAACAAAAAATCATTAAAGCAGTTAATGACTATAAAGACACTTTAGATTATTTAATTCAATAGTTTTATAAAATTATGGCTAAGGCTAAGGAAATACAACGTCGAATTAAATCGGTTAATAATACTAAAAAGATAACTAAAGCTATGGAAATGGTAGCTGCGGTTAAAATGAGGAAATCGGTAGAAGCCGTACTTAAAACTAGGACTTATGCTAATTTAGCTTGGGTTACTATTTTAAATATTGCCGGATCTTCTGAATTGGGGAAAAATTTGCATCCTTTATTGAATATTAGGCCTGAGACCAAAAAAATTGCTATAGTTTTGATTAGTTCTAATCGTGGTTTATGTGGTAGTTTTAATTCTAATATTATTAATAAGGCGGTTAGTTCTATTAAGAAGCATGGTGATATTGAAACCGATTTTATTGTTATCGGGAAAAAAGGCTTGGCAGTTAATAGTCGTTATAAATATAATGTTTCAGCGGAGTTTAGTAAGGTTGATTATGTTTCCGAGGTTAAAGAAGTCACACCTATAGCTCGATTACTTATCGATGATTTTTTAAGTGGTAAATATGATAAAATTTTTGTGGCCTATACTGATTTTGTTAGTGCTGTTAAACAAATTTCTCGAGTTAAACAAATTTTGCCAATTGATATTCAAACTGAGGATGAATATTTGGGAGTAGTTGGCAAAAGTGAAAAAATTGGAACCGATAAAACTTATATTGCCGAAAAAGAAAATAAATATTTAAGAAGTAATGGTCAAAAATATATTTTTAAATATGAACCAAGTTCAGAGGAAGTTTTAAATCAAATGATTCCTCGCTTGATTGAGCTTCAGTTATTTCAGGCCTTATTAGAATCAAATGCTTCAGAACACAGTATTAGAATGGCTGCTATGCACCAGGCTACTGAAGCTGCTAACGATTTAGTAAAAGAGTTAACTTTGTTTTATAATAAAGCCAGACAGGCAGTTATTACTTCGGAAATAGCCGAGATTTCTGCTGGATCAAATGCTCTTAAAAGCTAGTGTTCTAAAATTGTTAAGATTTTTTAAATTTTAATTGGCAGTATATTGTGTATAGGATTTTATAAGTGCTTATATATAGACTTATTTATAATTATTATTAATTTAAAAATAAATTAAATAAAAAATATGAAAAAAGATAAAAAAAATGGAATAATTAAACAGATTATCGGAGCGGTGGTTGATGTTTATTTTGAAAATGATTTGCCGGAGATTTACACAGCCTTGGAAGTCAAAACTTCTGATGGTAAAATTGTTTTAGAAACTCAACAACATCTTGGTTTTAATGTTGTTAGAACTATTTCTATGGGTTCGACCGATGGTTTAAAGAGGGGCGATGAGGTTGTTAACACTGGTGAAGGAATTACTGTTCCGGTGGGAGAGCAGACCTTGGGGCGAATTTTTAATGTTTTAGGAGAGGTAGTAGATGGAGGAAAGGAATTGGTAGGAACTAAGAGATATGAAATTCATCGTCCAGCTCCAGATTTTGTTGATCAATCTACTAAAACAGAAATTTTAGAAACTGGTATTAAAGTTATTGACTTGATTTGTCCTATTGCTAAAGGAGGAAAGGTTGGTTTGTTCGGTGGAGCGGGCGTTGGAAAAACTGTTGTTATTCAAGAATTTATTAATAATATTGCTAAGGCTCATGGAGGATATTCCGTTTTTGCTGGAGTAGGAGAAAGAACTCGTGAAGGAAATGATTTATATAATGAAATGAAGGAAGCTGGAATTTTAGATAAATTGTCTATGGTTTTTGGGCAGATGAATGAACCACCTGGAGCTCGTGCTCGTGTTGCCTTAAGTGGTTTATCTATTGCTGAATATTTTCGAGATGAAAAAAATCAAGATGTGTTATTCTTTGTGGATAATATTTTTCGTTTTACTCAGGCTGGTTCTGAGGTGTCTACCCTTTTAGGTCGTATGCCTAGTGCTGTGGGTTATCAGCCAACCCTTGCTACAGAGATGGGAGAATTACAGGAAAGAATTACCTCTACCAATAAAGGATCTATTACTTCTATTCAGGCTGTTTATGTTCCGGCTGATGATTTGACTGATCCAGCTCCGGCTACAACTTTTGGTCATTTAGATTCTACTGTGGTATTGTCTCGTTCTTTGTCAGAACTTGGTATTTATCCGGCGGTAGATCCACTTGATTCTTTTTCTATTATTTTAGACCCCAAGATTGTGGGGCAGGAGCATTATGATGTGGCCCTAGGAGTACAAAGAGTTCTGCAGAAATATAAAGATTTGCAAGATATTATCGCTATTTTAGGAATGGAGGAATTATCAGATGAGGATAAAATTATTGTTTCTCGTGCTCGTAAAATTCAAAGGTTTTTATCCCAACCTTTTAGTGTGGCCGAAACTTTTACTGGAGTTCCTGGAAAATATGTAAAGTTATCAGACACTGTCAAGGGATTTAAAGAAATATTAGAAGGAAAACATGATAATAAGAGTGAAGGTGATTTTTATATGAAAGGTACAATTGACGAGGTTTCAAAAAAATAATTTTTATAATAAAGTATGCCAGATCAAAAGAGAATAAAATTTGAAATAGCTACTCCGGAAAGAGTTGTTTTAAAAGAAGAGATTGCTCAGGTTACTGTTCCAACAGTTGAAGGAGAAATAACTATTTTACCAAAACACTCCCCCTTAGTTTCAGTTTTGAAACCGGGAGTTTTGGAATTGAAGAAAATGGACGGAAGTATAGAAATCATTTCAGTCTCTGGCGGTTTTGTCGAGGTCTTATTGAATAAGATAATTATTTTAGCTGATACGGCTGAAAGAGCTGAGGAGATTGATATGGAGAGGGCTGAGGAGGCTAGAAAGAGAGCCGAAGAATCCCTGAAAAATTTACGAAGTATTGATTCGGTGGAATTTGCTAATTTATCAGCTATGTTAGAGAAAGAATTAGCTCGAACTAGGTCGGCCAAGAAATGGCGCAGTTTGAAGGGGGAATAAAAAGCAATTAAAGGTGTTATATAAAAACAACTCAAGGCAGTTTGGGTTGTTTTTGTTATATTGATGTGTTACTATTTTTATGGTATAATATTACCATAATTATGGTATATTATTACCATAAAATAATTTATTATTATTTCATCAACGTTATGCTATCATTTAAATCTAAAATAACACAAAAAGTTCTTTCTTATTTTTTTGTTAATATCGACGCTAAGCATTATATAAATGAGCTATCTAGAATTTTGAGTCTTGATGTTAAAAACTTATATAGGAAATTAAAGGAAATGGAAGAAGAGGGGGTTTTGCTCAGCGAAACTATGGGCCGACAGAAGTATTATTACTTGAATAACTCATATTTATTATTAGATCAATATAAATTTATATTTAATAAAACTTTGGGGGTAGAGAATTTGTTGAGAAAAGTGCTTGAATCTAAGGCTGATGTTTTGTCAGCTTATATTTTTGGTTCTTATGCTAGGGATAGTATGGATATTCATAGCGATATTGATTTGCTGGTCGTTGGAGATTGCTCTACGGTCGAAATTCTAAAAGAAATATCTAAAATTGAGAAAAGTATTGGAAGAGATATAAACTTAATAAACCTTTCTTTCGCGGAGTATGAAAAAAGAAGGAAAAAAAGGAACGATATAATTAGTAAGATTTTAAAAGATAGAATTATTAGAATAAAATAATGAAATTTGATAAAACTTTTTTTAATAAATTGCAGTTTAGCCAAAAACAGTTGGACGATATTTTGGATTCTGTTAGAAATGATTTGTCAGTAGCTCAAAAATCAAAAATTACTGAAGTTATTTTTAGATTTTCTTATGATGCTCTTTTAAAGTTTGGTATGTATGTTTTAGCTAAAAATGGTTACAAGATTAGAAGTATTTTGGGACATCATCGAAAAATTATAGAGCAAATATCTTTTATTTTAAAGGATGAAAATATTTTTATTGTTGGAGACAGGATGAGACGGTAAAGGAATTTTGATTTGTATGAATGCGTTTTTACTGTTTCGGAAAAAGATGCTTTTGAATATTTGGCGTTTGTTGGTAAAATTATGAATAAATATAAATAATATCGACATCCTACTCTTTTATCTTATAACAAATAAGAAGCTAACCTGCGTTAGCTTCTTATTTGTTAGAGGTCCGAGTGGGATTCGAACCCACGAGTGACAGTTTTGCAAACTGTAGTGTTAAACCGCTTCACCATCGGACCTTTTTGTTTATAAAACTATAATAGTATATATTATAAAAAAATACTATATATTGACAAAAAATATTAAATATGCTAAGAGTGTAAATATAATATTTCTTTTTAGTATTAACAAAAAAAGCCCCGTGAGTAAAGTAGCGGGCAAGCAAAACATGGAAAACAAGAGTTTCCAAGGTTCAGCTAGCTTCAAACAAGGGATGGAGTTAATGCGAATTGTGGAGTTAGCTTTTAATAAGGCTAATCCGTCAGCTGATCAGGTTGATGCTTTGGTTCAAAATCCTGACCCGATTTATGCTTGGGCGGGAGAGATTTTCGCTAAGAAATTTGACAACAATAAAAACAGTCGCCAAATCAAGGCCACTTGGCAGAGGATTTATAAGAAATGGTTCGGACTGCAGAAAGATTTTTCTGACCTGCAGGTTCCGGAACACTATGATCCGCGCAAACACTTCGCTGTTATCGCGGCTCAAGGGCTCACGATGAATCAGGTTGTCGCCGGAATGAGAAAGAGGTTTAAGGTCTCTTTATATAAAGAAGATCTCGATGCCACGGTGGAACATAATGATAGAGACGCCAAAAATGGCGACTATATCGTTTTGTTCAACAAAAATATCGAAGCTGATGAGGAATTTAAAAATCTCTCAGCCAATCAATTGAAGACCGTCAACCACAAAGGGATAACCCTGCTGGAAAGATTGCTGTTAGAGGTTCTGTATTTTGACAGAACCAAAAAACATCTAGACATCAGTAACGGGACTCTTTGCAGCGGTTCGTATGGTTCTGGTGGCAATGTTCCTCGCGTCGACTGGAGTTCCAGCGATGACGAGCTCAGCGTCAGTTGGCGTGGTTCTGGCAGTTCTGGCGACAGTTTGCGCTCCCGTGCAGTAGTTTCTTAACCCTTTCCCTTTTGTACTTTTACCCTTTTCTCCGAAAGAGGGTTTTTTATTTTTGAAAATAATTGTTTAATGAGAATTTAATTTGTTTTATAAATAAATCTTTAAAATAGGAAGCACTATTTTGTTCATAAAATAAGATAACTGCTTTTTTATAATCGCCTTCATTAATACTTCTGAATGATAGTGGGCAATAATTATTGGCAATTAACAAGGAATTAGCTATTAATCGAGATGTTCTCTTATTTCCATCTTCAAAGGGCTGAATATAGGCAATTATTAGGTTGGCTATCAAGGCTTTTTCTATTGGATGCTTGATTTTATTTATTGTTATAACCATTTTTTCTAGTGCTTCCTTGATTTGGTATTGATTATCTAGGGGTCTATATTTTGTTCCAGTTATTCCTACTAATGTTTTTCTGACTCCATAACCAATATTTAAATCCATAACTGTTAATTTATGAATATTTTCAATATCTTGTAATTTTATTTTTTTAAATTTTTCTTTGTTTAGAAAAATAAAATCCAAGGCCTTTTTGTGATTTAAAAGCATAGTAGCCTCACTTTTTTTATGTCCCAGAGCTTCCTTATTTTCTTTTAACAATATTTCGGTGTCAATCAAAGAATAAGTGTTGCCCTCTATTTGGGACGATTTCCAGCTTAATTCAATTATTAGTCTTTCCGTTTCCTTTTGTATTATCGTTGGTGATAATTTTTTTAATCTGTCTAGATAATCGTGGTTTAATTTGTCTAGTTCTTTTTTTTCATCTTCGGTTAGTATATTTTTCAGGTTGGAAAAAATAGAAAAATTGAACTTATTATATTCTATTTTTCTATCATCGGCGTCAACTTTAAAATACTTATCAACTTCAAAATATTTCAATAATTTATTTAATAAAAGCTCAGAGTAATAAAGACCGCGACCTTGGCCACTTTTTGTAATTAAATTATTTTTTAATAAAAAGTTTAAATCACGGGCGATAGAGAAGCGTGAAATTTCAATTTTTTCTTTTTGTAGCCGTTCTTTAATATTTTTATTTTGAGCTTTATTATTTTTTCTAATAAAATCCAGAATTAATTTTTGTCTTTGACTTAATTTAATCATATTTTTATCTTAAATTAATTGTAGCATAATTTTATATCAATTGTAGCAAGATGCTACAATTAAGTCAATCTTGACATATTTTAGATAATATGCTATAGTTTGGGCACGTTTTTTAAAAATTAGTATTAACCAGGTCAAAGTCTATAAATATTAGACAAGGCCAAAAAAAGAAAGGAAAAGTCATGGGAAAAAAAGACAATTCTGGACTGTGGATTGCCGGTTTCGGCGAGGTTGGAGCTACCTTAAAAGCTCTACAAGACCAAGGGGTCACTTTGAGCGATCTTGCTTTGATAAGATCTGATGAGGAGGTTGCCAAAAAGGTGGCCGAGATTATTAAAGCCAATCGAAAGTATGATCAAGCTATTGAAGCATTTGCTAGCTCGCTTTTTGACGACAACAAAAACAGTCGCAAAATTAAAGCTACCTGGCAGAGGATTTATAAGAAATGGTTTGGACTACAGAAAGACTTCTCTGACCTGCAGGTTCCGGATTACTACGACTCGCGCAAGCACTTCGCCGTCATCGTTGCTCAAGGGTTAACGATGAATGAGGTTGTAGTTGGAATGAGAAAATATTTCAAGGTCTCCTTGTATAGAGAAGATCTAGATTTTTCTGTGCGCAAAGAGGGCAGAAACGCCAATGCTGGCGACTACATTATTTTATTTAAAAAAAGTATTGAGGCTGATGAGGAGTTCAAGGATGAGGAGTTCAAGAATGTTTTCTGGGCCCAAGAAAAGAACGTAAGTTATAATTGGAACACTTTACTAGAAAGACTTCTTTTGGAGTCTTTGTATTTTGACAGGACAAAAAAACATTTGGATATTAGTAGTCGGACTTATTGTGATTCATATTATCACGGTGGTGCTCCTGCTATTGTTTATTGGTCATCTGTGGATAATTGTTTTAGGGTCCATTGGGCATTTCGACGGCCTAATCGACATTGTCGACCTCGAGTAGTAGTTTCTGAGCCAGAAGAAGTCTCTATTTAAACCAAAAATTATCAACCCTCTTTTACAGAAGAGGGTTTTTTATTTTTGGCAATTGTAGCAAAACACCAAAATTCTTGACACTATTTTTATTTGTGTTAAAATGTTTTTAGCACTCACAAGCATTGAGTGCTAAATAAAAAATATTATTTAAAATTATTAAAATATTGAATCTTTTTATTATTTTTTTGAAAATAATAAATGGTTAATATTTTAATAATAATTATTTTATGAAATTAAAACCGCTAAACAATCAAGTGATTATTAGTACTTCTTCTAAGGAAGAAGTGACTAAGTCTGGCATAGTTTTGCCTGACACTATGGACAAAGAAAAACCAGAGCAAGGTGAAGTTGTCGCTATTGGTCCTGGTAAATTATTGGACAATGGTAGTCGAGCCGAGATGACTGTAAAAGTCGGCGATAAAGTTGTTTTCAAGAAATATTCTCCTGATGATATTAAGGTTGATGGTCAGGAATATTTAGTGATTAATGAAAATGACATCTTAGCAATAATTGAATAAAAAATTTAATAATTAAATAAAAAAATATGGCTAAACAAATTATTTATAATGAAGAAGCAAGAAATGCTTTAAAGCGAGGTGTCGATAAATTAGCCGACGCCGTTAAAGTTACTTTAGGCCCTAAGGGTCGAAATGTAGTTATTGAAAAATCTTATGGAGCTCCAATTATTACTAAAGATGGAGTAACCGTAGCTAAAGAAATAGAGTTAGAAAATAAGATTGAAAATATGGGGGCCGAAATGATCAAAGAAGTGGCCTCTAAGGCTAATGATATGGCCGGAGACGGAACTACTACTGCTACTGTTTTGGCTCAGGCGATGATTAAAGAGGGTTTGAAATTAGTATCGGCTGGAGTATCTCCGATTGAAATTAGAGATGGTATGGAAAAAAAGGTTGCTTCTATGGTTAAAAAGATGAAAGAAATGAGTAAAATTATTAGTACTAAAGAAGAATTAGCTCAAGTAGCTTCAATTTCAGCTAATGATAAAGAAATTGGGGAAAAAATTGCTGAAGCTATGGACAAGGTTGGTAAAAACGGTGTCGTTACCGTAGAAGAGGGGCAATCCTTTGGCCTAGAGGTAGAAGTGGTAGAGGGAATGCAATTTGATAAGGGTTACGTTTCTCCTTATATGATCACTAATTCTGATAACATGAAGGCTGAATTTAGTGATCCATATATTTTAATTACTGATAAAAAGATTTCTTCTATTCAAGAAGTTTTACCATTATTAGAAAAGGTAATCCAATCTGGTAAAAAAGATATGGTTATTATTGCCGATGAAATTGAAGGAGAGGCTTTGACCACTTTTGTTTTAAATAAGCTTCGAGGCACTTTTAATGTTTTAGGAATTAAGGCTCCGGGATTTGGTGATCGACGCAAAGCAATATTAGAGGATATTGCTGTGTTAACCGGAACTAAAGTTATTTCTGAAGAGATTGGTTTAAAATTAGAAAATGTTGAGTTAGAAGATTTAGGTCAAGCTAGAAAAGTTATTGCTTCTAAGGATAACACCACTATTGTCGATGGAAAGGGTGATGAGAAAGATATTAAAAACAGAGTGGCTCAGATTAGCAAGGAAATGGAGTTAAGTGATAGTGATTTTGATAAAGAAAAATTTCAAGAGCGCTTAGCTAAATTGACTGGTGGGGTTGCGGTTTTAAAAGTTGGGGCTGCTACTGAGACCGAAATGAAAGAAAAGAAAGATAGAATTGAAGATGCTTTAAACGCTACTCGAGCAGCTCAAGAGGAGGGAGTTGTTCCTGGAGGTGGTCTAGCCTTAGCTTTAGCTGGAGAGGCTTTTTCGGAGATTGATAATAAATCTAAGAATCCTGGCACAGCCATTATCGATGGAGCAATCTTAGAGCCAATTAAACAAATTGCTCAAAATGCTGGAAAAGATGGCTCTTTAGTTTTGTTTAATATTATTTCTGAACATCAAAAAGGAAATATTTCTATTGGATATAATGCTTTCACTGATAAGTTTGAGGATATGGTTTCAGCAGGAATTATTGATCCTACTAAGGTTGTTCGTAGCGCTTTGGAAAACGCAGCTTCAGCCGCTATTATGTTTTTAACTGTTGAAACTGTAGTTGCTGATAAACCAGAAGACAAAGATTCTTGTGGAACTTGTTCCAGTAACGGAATGCCTAATATGGGTGGCGGAATGCCCGGCATGGGAATGATGTAATTTAATTTTAAAAAATTTATTAGAATAAAAAAAGAAAAAATCTGGGCTATAAAACCAGGTTTTTTCTTTTTAACAAATATGTTATAATATGAATATATAAATTAATTTTATTTTTATATGAACAAAACAAAAAAGACTAAAAAATGCACTTTAGTAAAAAAGGGAGATAAAAATAAAAAGATAGTTGTAGCTGTTAGTGGATATTTTAATCCCCTTCATGTCGGTCATTTAGAGATGATCGAAAAAGCTAAAAAGCTAGGAGATTATTTAGTAGTTATTGTAAACAATGATAGACAAGTAAAATTAAAAGGACGCGTTTCTTTTATGAGCGAGAAAGATCGAGTCCAAATAATTAAGGCTCTTAAATGGGTAGATGAGGTGGTTTTGTCTATAGATAATTATAGATGGGAAAACGGTGAAGTGCCGATTATTAAAACCTTAGCCAAGGTTAAACCTAATATTTTTGCTAATGGAGGTGATAGAAGAAAAGATTCAGCTAATATTCCTGAAAGTGAAATTTGCCAAAAGCTAAAAATCAAAATAGTTGATGGTTTAGGCAAAAAGATTAGGGCTAGTTCAGAAATTGTTGCTAATGCGGTCAAGAAAAAAATAAAAAATAAGATTTAATTATGGCAAAAAAAATATTTTTAGCTTTAGTAGCGCTATTTATTGTTGTTTTAATTATTTATTCTAGTATAGTTAATTATTCTGTTGATAAAGGCAAAGATCAAGATTTTGTAATTGAAAAAGGTCAAGGAGTTTCTTTGATTGCTAAGAACTTAAAAAAACAAGATTTAATAAAGTCAATTTTAGTTTTTAAAATTTATAGTAAAATTTCTGGTCAACAGGCTTCTTTTAAAGAGGGTTCTTATATTTTAAATCCTAAAATGAGCATTAAACAAATAGTTTCTGAATTAACTCCTAGAATATTTTTAAAACCAGAGGAAAAACTGACTTTTATAGAGGGTTGGAATATTAGAGATTATTCTAAGCTTTTAAATGATAGAAATTTAATTAGCCCTAATGATTTTTTATCTTTAGTAGGAGAGCCTTTACTCGATTATCGTTTCGTTGAAAATAAAAAATATCCTCAGGATTATTCAGAAGAATTTAGTTTTTTAAAAGATAAGCCCAAGTTTTATAGTTTGGAGGGATATTTATTTCCTGATACTTATCGTTTTTTTATAGATACCAGTGATGAAGAAATTATTAAAAAAATGTTATCAAATTTTGATAATAAATTAACTATGAAAATGAGAGAAGATATTCAGGAACAAGGAAAAACTATTCATGAAATAATTACTATGGCTTCTATTATTGAAAAAGAGGTCCCTAGTGTCGAGGATATGAAGGTGGTTTCTGGTATTTTTTGGGATAGAATAAAAAATGGGCAAGCATTGGAATCTTGTGCTACCTTAGCTTATATTTTGGATCTTAATAAAACTCAGTATAGCTATGAAGATACTCGTATTGAGTCTCCTTACAACACTTATATTAATAGGGGCTTACCTCCCGGCCCTATTGCTAATCCTGGTTTGAATGCTATTTTAGCTAGTATTTATCCAGAAAGTACTGATTATAATTATTTTTTAAGTAATCCAAAAAATGGTGAAACTATTTTTAGTAAAACTTATCAGGAACATCTTAACAATAAAGCTAAATACATTAAATAATTTTTTATGAATGATGATGTTAAAAAGGTTATTTTTATAATAATTTTTCTTTCTATTACAGTAGGAATTGCTTTAATTTTTGTTTTTAGGGAGAATAATTTTTCTTTTTCTTCTTCTAAAGAGATTGTTGTTTCTGAAGAAAATCCGGAATTAAAAAATGAAGATGAGATAGAGAATTTAATTGACTCATCTCGTCTTATTGGAGGTTTACCATCTAGTGATGAACGAGTAGGCCTTAGTTTTAGCGGTCAATATAATGGAGTTTTGGTAGAATATATTTCTTTTTTGGATTTCTATCAGAAAATAAATGATAATTTTTATTTTCAAGGTGGTGGCTATAGTTTACCTTTAAATGTTAAGACAGAAGTAGCTAATTATTATGATTTATCTCGAAAATTAAATATTGATAGCCAGATAGATTCTTTAAATAAAAATGGTTTTGCGATTATTGATAATCCTTTTTCTGTTAATAATTTTTATAGTATTTATGATCAGCTTTATAAAAATGAAATTCCTGTTTTAATTACTTCTGATTTTTTAATTTATTATTATCAACATATTTTAAAAAAAACCTTTAAAGATATTGAGGAAAATATTTTTTATAATAATCTTTGGGAAATTAATTATTCTTTATATGAGAGAGCCCGTATTAGATATGAGGATAATTTTAGAAGAGTAGGTAATGTTAATAGTAGAATTTTAGAAGCTCAAAGGTTAGCTACTGCTTATTTTGCTACTTCTTTAGAATTATTAAAACCAGCTTCTAATCAAATAAATTCTAATAATGACCTTAGTAATTCTTTTCTATTTACTCCTTTTGAGGCCGATAGTTATTCTTTTACTTTACCCGAATATTTAAAGGTTGATGTTGAGAAGGAGGTTGCTTTAATCAGAGATTATAGAGCTAAATCTAAATCTCCAGTTTTACTTTATGATCGTGATTATAGTTCTTTTGTTGTTCCGATTGAATATCAAAGTAACGCTAAATTAAATAATTTTTATTTAACTACTAAATGGCTTTCTTCTAATTTTCCTGTGTATTATCAAGGGGATGACTGTCCAGATTGTTATTTAGATGCTGATGATTGGAGGGTTAGCTTTATTGCTTCGGCTTTTATTGCTAAAGATATTTTTGATAGTCAAGATCTAAAAGTTAAATGGGCTCGAATCTATAAAACTCTGGCTTTTTTTAAAGGTTTGCGAGGAGATTTAACTTATGTTCATTATCGTGATGCCTTGGTTGATGTTTTTGGCGAGGGTTATGAAATAGAAAATGTTTTTGCTGATAATAATCCTTCTTTTGATAATAATATTTATCGTTTTAGAAATAAGATTTTGGAATATGAGTTTTTGGATGTTGAAGGAGGTTTTGATAAAAATAAAATAGAAGATCGAAAAAATATGGGCGTTAAAATGCTAACAGATTTTTATTGGCCCAATGATTATATTTTTAATAAATTATCATATCCTTATGTTTTAGAATATCAGGGAAAATCTATTGCTAAAAATAACATCACTTCTTGTGACGTAGATGGTGAAATAATGAAGGCCCGGTGCAATGGTTTTTCTTTAGATCTCATTTCTCTAATAGATAGCGGGAAGTTGGCTGGTAATAGTTATTATCTAGAGAATACAAATTATAGAAACTATCAAGAAGAATTATATTTTTTAAAGTCTCAAATTGAAAAACTTCCTAGTATTTGGCATTATAATAATTATTGGAAGGCTTTAAATGTTATTAAGGAATATTTGGGGAATAATAAATATTCTTTACCGGCTTTTGCTCAAAGCTCAGCTTGGTCAGGGAGAGAGTTGTCGACAGCTATTGGATCCTGGATTAATATTCAATTACCAATAGACAAATTAAGTGTTTATCAAAAATATAAAACTCAATCTATTGTTATTAATGAGAAGGTTTTAATTGATTATAATTATATCGAGCCTAATCTTAGTCTTATAAACGAGCAGATTTCTAATATTAATATGATTTCTGATATGTTTAAGTTATTAAAAATAACCGAGGAATTAAGATCAGTTTTAATAAGTTTAGAAGATTTAAAAAATAATTTAACAAAAATTAAGATGATTATGGTTAAAGAATTAAGTTCCGAGGTCTTAAGTGAAGAAGATTTGCAGTTTATATCATTATTAAGTTTAGAATTAAAGCTAGATCAAGCCGGAGATAAGTCTTTGGAAATATTTGGGCCTAATAAAAAAGCCATTAAATATGGTATGAATAGTTCAAAATTATTAATTTTATTATCAGAGAGCAAGGGGATAAAATCTCTTTCTGTTGGGCCAGTTTTTCATTATAATGAGGGAAATTAGGCGTATTTTGTTTGTTGATAATCTATGGATAAATTGTGGATTGACATTTTTTATTTATTGTTATATTATAGAAACACAAAACTTTAATATTTATTAATATAAAAGTGACTATTTATATTAAATAACCTCTCAAAAGCTAAATAACCAAGCCAAGCGTGGTGTTGGATTTTTTTTGTTGTTGGCTTTTTTGATATCTCTGATTAATTTTTTTAAAAATATTTATATATTAATTTACATAAACAAGCCCATCTTGTTTTTTAAACTTTATGTCTAATATCACAAAGAATTATATTAAAAACAGTGAGCGCAAATATTTCAATAGTCTTCCGGAAATTATGCCGGTTCCAGATCTTATCGAGCTGCAAAAAGATTCTTATGAATGGTTTTTAAAAGAAGGTTTAGCAGAATTGTTTGATGAGATTTCTCCAATTGTTGATTTTAATAATAGAGAGCTAGAACTTTATTTTGGTGATTATTATTTAGATAATCCTAAATTTAATGAAACAGAGAGTCGAGAGAAAAATATTACTTATGAAGCCCCTTTGAGAATTAAAGTAATTTTAAAAAACAAAAGAACTTCTCAAGAGATTTCCCAGGAAGTTTACTTGGGAGATTTTCCTTTAATGACCGATAATGGAACTTTTATCATTAATGGTATTGAAAGAGTGGTTGTTTCTCAATTAATTAGAAGTGCTGGAGTTATGTTTACTTCAGAGTATATTAGAGGTAAGAAATATTATGGAGCTAAAATTATTCCAAATCGTGGAGCTTGGTTGGAAATTGAAACTGATATTAATAAAGTTATGTGGGTGCGTATTGATCGTAAAAGAAAAGTAGCCCTAACTTCGTTATTGAGGGCTTTTGGTTATGAAAGTGATGAGGAATTAAAAAAGATATTTAAAGATGTTGATCTTTTGAAAAACGATGAAGACACTACTTATATTGAAGCGACTATTAAAAAAGATTTATCTAAAAATCAAGCCGAAGGATTACAGGAGGTTTATCGACGTATTCGCCCTGGGGATATGGCTGATGATAAAAATGTTCGCCAGATGATTGAGAATATGTTTTTTCGTTTTGATCGTTATGATTTTGGTCGGGTAGGGAGATACAAATTAAATCGTAGATTTGATGAAAATTTAACTATTAATAAAGAAAATCGAATACTTCGTCCAGAGGATTTGATAAATATTACTAAAGAAGTTATTCGTTTAAATATTACTAAAGAACCAGAGGATGATATCGATCATTTAGGAAATCGTCGAGTTCGGGCTATTGGAGGCTTGGTACAAAATAGATTAAGAGTTGGCTTAGCTCGCATGGAAAGAATTATTAAAGATAAAATGTCGGTAGCCGATATTAATACTTTAGCTCCTAATAAACTTATTAATGCTCGTCCAGTTATTGCTATTATTCGGGAGTTTTTTATGTCTTCTCAATTATCTCAGTTTATGGATCAGACCAATCCTTTGGCTGAATTAGAGCATAAGAGAAGATTATCAGCCATGGGTCCTGGAGGTTTAACCAGAGAAAGGGCTGGCTTTGACGTGCGTGATGTGCATACTACTCATTATGGTCGTATTTGTCCTATTGCTACCCCAGAAGGACCAAACATTGGTTTAGTTGGTCATTTGGCTAGTTATGCTCGTTTAAATAATTATGGATTTTTAGAAGCACCCTATAGAAAGGTAATTAAAGGAAAAGGTAAATCTCATGTTAGCAATGAAATAGTTTATCTTGATGCTTCGGAAGAAGAAAAATATGTAGTAGCAGATGCTACTATTCCATTGGATAATAATAATTCATTTTTAGTAGAAAGATATCCAGCCAGAAGAGGAGGTAAACCGGAGACTGTTAGAGCAGATGAAATTGATTTTGTTGGAGTAGCTTCTAATCAAATTGTTTCTATTGCTACGTCTCTTATTCCTTTCATGGAACATAATGACGGACAGAGATCTTTGATGGGAACAAATATGCAACGCCAAGCTGTTCCATTAGTCAGAGCTGAATCTCCAATTGTTGGAACCGGTGTCGAAGCGATTGCGGCTAGAGATTCTGGTCATATTATTATAGCTGAAGATGAGGGCTTAATTACTAAAGTTGATGCTCTTAATATAGAAATTACTAATAGTAAAGGCAAGATCAAAAAATACTCTTTGACCAAATTTTTAAGATCCAATTTTTTAACTTGTATTAATCAGAAACCAATTGTTAACGTGGGAGATAAAGTTAAAAAAGGACAAGTTTTAACCGATGGCCCCTCTATTTCTAATGGGGAACTGGCTTTAGGAAAAAATGTTTTAGTAGCTTTTATGACTTGGGAAGGTTATAACTATGAAGATGCTATTATTATTTCAGAACGACTTGTGAAAGAAGATGTTTATTCTTCTATTCAAATTGAAAATTATACTATTGATGTTCGTGATACTAAATTGGGGCCTGAAATTATCACTAACGATATTCCAAATATTTCAGAAGAAAAACTAAAGAATTTAGATGAAGATGGTATTATTAGAATTGGAGCTGAAATTTCTAGCGGTGATATTTTAGTTGGAAAAATTACCCCTAAGGGAGAGACTAAATTAAGTGCCGAAGAAAGATTATTGCGAGCTATTTTTGGAGATAAAGCTAAGGACGTTAGAGATTCTTCTTTATACCTAGAACATGGAGAGCATGGTAAAGTTATTGATATAAAAATATTTTCTCGAGAAGATGGGGACAGGTTAGAAGCTGGTGTTTTGAAGTCAGTTCAGGTTTCGGTAGCTAATTTAAGAAAAATTCAAGTTGGAGATAAAATGTCCGGTCGACATGGAAATAAAGGTGTTATTTCTAAAATTGTTCCAGTTGAAGATATGCCTTATATGGAAGATGGAACTCCTATTGATGTTATTTTGTCCCCCTTGGGAATTATTTCTCGTATGAACTTTGGTCAATTACTAGAAACTCATATGGGGCTAGCTGCTCAAAAGTTAGGTTATAAAGTTGCTACTCCGGCTTTGGATGGTATAACCGAAAAACAAATTAAGGAGGAATTAAAAAAAGCAGGATATTCAGAGGACGGAAAGGTTATTCTATATAATGGAGAGACCGGAGAACAATATGAAAACAGGGTTACAGTAGGTTATAAATATGTTTTAAAATTAAATCATATGGTGGAAGATAAAATTCACCAAAGATCTATTGGTCCTTATTCTCTTATTACTCAACAACCTTTAGGAGGTAAAGCTCAGTTTGGTGGTCAAAGATTTGGAGAAATGGAAGTTTGGGCTTTAGAAGGTTATGGAGCTGCTCATACTTTACAAGAAGTTTTGACTATCAAATCAGATGATGTTCCCGGAAGAAGTAAAGCTTATGAAGCTATTATTAAGGGTGAAGAAATTCAGAAATTAAATGTTCCAGAGTCTTTTAATGTTTTAATTCGAGAGTTAAAAGGATTGGGTTTAAATGTTGATTTATTAGGTGGTAGTGGAGAAGTTTTAGAAGAAGAGGATTTGTTAGAGGAAACTATTGGCGATACTGAGCTTGAAAAAATAAATCAAGCCGATAAAGCTATTTATGAAGATAGTTTACCGATAAAAGATATTAAATAATAATAAATAATTAAATTTAAATAAAATATATGTTAAATCCTATAAAAACAAGTGATTTTGATGCTATTAAGCTAACTTTAGCTTCGCCAGAAAATATTTTATCTTGGTCTAAGGGTGAAATTATTCGTCCCGAAACTATTAATTATAGAACTCAAAAACCAGAAAAAGATGGTCTGTTTTGTGAAAAAATATTTGGTCCCGTTAAAGACTGGGAGTGTTCTTGCGGTAAGTATAAAAAAATTAGATATAAAGGTATTGTTTGTGATAAATGTGGAGTGGAAGTAACCAGAAGTGTAGTTCGTCGTGAACGTATGGGACATATTAAATTACAAGTCCCTTGTTCTCATATTTGGTTTTTGAAGGGCTTGTCTTCAAAAATTGGTCTAATTTTAAATTTAAGCATTCAATCTTTAGAAAAAGTTGTTTATTTCGCTAATTTTATAGTTACTGATGTTGATGAAAAATTAAAAAATGAAACTTTAGAAATCATTAAAAAAGAATATAAAAGTAAAAGAAAGGGCTTGGAGATTGATAATCAAAATAAAATCAACCAGGTTAAAGAAGAAAAAGTGGAGTTAAAAAAGATTGGAGGGAAAAAAGACGTTGATAAAGTTATTAATGAAAAAATTGATTTAATTAATAAAGATAAAGAAGAAAAAATTACTAAATTAGATGTTGATTTTGAAATTATTAAAAAAGAACTAAAGGATTTAAAACCATTATTAATTTTAACTGAACAAGAATATCAAAATTTAAGTTTAAAATTTGGGCATTTATTTGAAGCGGGAATTGGAGCAGTGGCTATTCAAAATCTTTTAAAGAGGATTAACTTAGAAAAAACTATTGCTAAATTAGAAGATAAATTAGAAACGGTTATTGAAACTAAAAAGGATAAAATTA
>JAQVFY010000007.1 GCA_028696995.1 Patescibacteria group bacterium | reverse complement strand
CTGGAATAAAGTTTTAGCTCTTCCTGGTGATATCACAGTAAATGATTTAGCCATTGATAATAAAAATAAATGTATTTTTTATGTGGCTCATGATAATAAATTACAAAAGACAAAAGATTGTGGACGCACTTTTGAGCAAATGTATTTTGATAATAATGTTGGTGTAACTGTTTCGGCTATTGCCTTGGATCATTATGACACCAATATTATATATATTGGAACATCGCGTGGTGATATTTTGCGTAGTTTAGATGGAGGTATGAGTTGGCGGGCTATTCAAAGACTTTCTAATGAAATAAAAAAGATAATTGTTAATCCCAAGGATAGTCGTTCTATTTTTGTGGCTACTACCCAAAATGGAATTTATCGTTTTAATTCTGCTGGTGGAGCAACCTTAGAGGAATTAGAACAATATCGCAATCAATTTGATAATACTAATTGGATTAACTACAACGAATCTCTAAAAGAATTTAATTTGGGCATAAATTTTAAAGATTTAGTTTATTCTTATGAAGATGGTTCTTTATTATTAGCAACTGATAAAGTGATTTTACGTTCTTTTGATGAAGGGCAGAGTTGGACTAGATTGTCTCTTCTAACTCCTGAACAAGATTCGGCTATTGCTTCAATTGCTGTTAATCCGCAAAATAGTCAGGAGATATTCTATGTAACCGATACTTCTTTTTATCGTTCCTATGATGGTGGAGGCACTTGGACAGTAAAGAAATTACCAACTACTCGTTCTGGTAGTGATTTATTGATAGATTTTAATAATCCTAACATTATGTATTTAGGAGTAAAGAAAATTAAAAAATAATTATAATTAATCGCGTATAGCCTCATAAATCGTTATGTGGCACGCGATCATGCTACTAATTAAGTAATTTATAATTAACAATTTATAATTTATAATTAAATAGAAAATATGAACAATTATATTCAATTGAAAAAAGAAGAATTTGATAGAGTTATTGAGTTTTTCAAAAAAGATATTTCTAATATAAAAATTGGTCGAGCTAATCCAGCTATATTGGAGGGTGTTTTAGTGGAAGCTTACGGGGTTAAAAATCCTGTTAATGCTGTGGCTAATATTTCTGTTTCTGATGCTCGTAGTATGGTGCTAGCTCCTTGGGACAAGGGGGTTTCTAAAAGCATCGAAAAAGCTATAATCGAGGCCAATTTAGGAGTGGGTGTAGTAAATGAGGGCGATAAGATCAGAATAAATATTCCTCAAATGACTCAGGAAAATCGTTTAGATTCGGTTAAAAAAGTTAATGAAAAACAAGAAAAAGCTAAAATTTCAGCTCGACAATTACGTGATGAAATCAAGACTTCTATTGAAGAAGCTTTTTCAGCTAAGGAAATTGGTGAAGATGATAAATTTCGTTTTATAAAAGAATTGGATGAAGAAATTTCTAAATTAAATGATAATATTAAAGAACTTCGTGATAAAAAGGAAAAAGAGATTATGGAGATATAATTTTCTTTGTTAATCTCTTTTTCTTATTACTCTAGGTGAGCGAAGCGAGGAAAGGGAATCCGGAGTTGATTTAATGGGTGATTGCTGTTTATTTAAAATAATTAATAAAAAATAAATAAATATGTTTGTAACAATAATAATATTTCTTGTTGTTTTGTCTTTATTAGTGTTCGTACATGAGTTCGGACATTTTTTTGCTGCGAGACGCCTAGGTGTCAGAGCTGAAGAGTTTGGTTTTGGTTTTCCTCCGAGATTATGGGGAATGTATAAAAATAAAGAAGGAAAATGGAAGAGAGTTTGGGGGCGCAAAGAAATTACCGATAGTCAAGATACAGTTTATTCTATTAATGCTATTCCTTTAGGGGGCTTTGTGAAAATAAAGGGAGAAAATGGTGATGGCAAGGAGGATAAAGATAGTTTTGTCTCAAAAAAACCATGGCGGAGAGCTATTATTTTGTCAGCCGGTGTTTTTATGAATATTGTTTTGGCTTCGGTTTTAATTTCTATTGGTTTAATGATTGGCTTTCCTCAATCTATAAATAAGGATGTTTTGCCAAAATCAGCTAAAATTAGTAATGAAAAAGTTCAAGTAGTTCAGATAGTGCCTGATTCTCCAGCTGTAGAGGCGGGCTTAGAACCAGCTGATGTCTTATTGAGTATTAATGGTGAGGCCGTTTTAGACGCTAATGATGTTGAAAAAATTATCAATAGTAGCGATAAGGAGGAATTAACAGTGATAGTTAGTCGCTTTGGTGAGATTAGAGAAACATCATTAATTCCTAAATTATTAGAAGAGGAAAATAGGAAGATAATTGGTGTGGCCATTTCACAAACCGCGATTGTTCAATATCCTTGGTATAGTGCTATTTGGGAGGGTCTAAAAATGACGGGTCAATTACTTTGGGCTATTATTTATGCTTTTTATGAAATTATTCGTAACTTGATAATTAGTCAGCCAATTAATGCTGAAGTAGCCGGACCTATTGGAATTGCTGAACTTACTGGACAAATGGCCCGAATGGGTATAATCTATTTAATTCAGTTTACTGCTTTACTTTCTTTAAATTTAGCTATTATTAATTTCTTGCCTTTCCCAGCTTTAGATGGGGGGAGGCTGATCTTTTTGTTAATTGAAAAAATTAAAGGACGACCGGTCAAGAAAGAAGTTGAGGCTGTTTTTCATAATTTAGGATTTATGTTGTTAATGGTTCTGGTGCTTTGGGTAACGATTAAAGATGTTGTGAGATTATTTAATTAATAATATAGTTGTGTATCACATAGTGAAGCTATGTGATTATACGCGATTAATAATATATTTATTTTAAAAATTATTTGATAAATTTGTTTATAATAATTTTAAAATAAATTTTAAAAGAATATGGATATTAAGATTAAAACTACTAAGGTAGAATTAACTCAGGATTTGAGAGATTACGTTAATAAAAAAATAAAAATGTTAGAAAAATATTTGGGTGATGTTGTTATTACAAATTGTGATGTTGAGTTGGAGCACGCCGTGTCTAGACAAAATCAGGGTAAAACTTATCGAGTTGAAGTTAATTTGGCTGTCCCGGGAGAAATATTGCGAGTAGATAAAACTGAGAAAACTTTGAATAAGGCCATTGATAAAGTTAAAGATCATTTGGTTTTGATGATTAAAAAGTATAAAGAAAAAAAAGTTGATAAGAAGAGAGGTAAAAATAATTAAAAAAATATGGGATTTTGGGATAAATTATTCGGTGATCCGAATTTAAAAATAATTAAATCACTTCAACCAATAGTTGATAAGATTAATTCATTAGAAGAAGAGTATCAAAAAAAGAGTGATGAAGAGTTACGTTTGATGACCTTGGATTTCAAGAAGAGATTGGGTTCTTTGCCGGGGGAGGAAAAAGATTATAGTCCTGAGGAACAGCAGGCTTTATTGGATGAAATTTTACCAGAAGCATTTGCTAATATTAGAGAGGCCTCTCGCCGAGTTTTAGGCCAACGTCATTATGATGTTCAATTGATAGGTGGTATTGTTTTGCATCGTGGTCAGATTGCTGAAATGAAAACTGGTGAGGGTAAAACTTTAGTAGCGACCTTACCTTTATATTTAAATGCTTTGTTAGGGAAAGGATCTCATTTAGTAACTGTTAATGATTACTTATCTCGGGTTGGTGCTGGTTGGATGGCTCCGGTGTATCATGCTTTAGGACTAAGCACTGGCGTTATTGTTCATAATACTGCTTTTATTTATGATCCGGAAACTGATAACGAAGCCGAATATGATGAAAGGTTAAAGCCTTTTAAGGCGGTTAGTAGAAAAGAAGCTTATGATTGTGATATAACTTATGGAACCAATAATGAGTTTGGTTTTGATTATTTGCGGGACAATATGGTTTCGGATTTATCACAAATGGTGCAACGCGATTTCTATTATTCTATTGTTGATGAGGTCGATTCTATTTTAATTGACGAAGCTCGAACTCCCCTTATCATTAGTGCTCCGGCTGAAGAATCTAGTGATCGTTATGCTAAGTTTTCCCAATTAGTTAGACAATTAAAGGAAGATGAGGATTATAATATTGATGAAAAAATGCGAGCGGCGACTTTAACGGAGAATGGTATTGCTAAAATGGAGAAATGGTTGGGCGTGGAAAATATTTATGTAGCTGGTGGAGTTAAAGATGTTCACAATATTGAACAAGCCTTAAAAGCCAATGTTTTATTTAAAAAAGATAAGGACTATGTTGTTAAGGAAGGAGAAATTATTATTGTTGATGAGTTTACTGGTCGAATGATGCCCGGTCGTCGTTATAGCGAGGGTCTTCATCAAGCCATTGAAGCTAAGGAGGGCGTGATGGTTCAGCGCGAATCTCAAACTTTGGCCACAGTAACTTTTCAAAATTATTTTCGTATGTATCCTAAATTGGCTGGTATGACTGGAACAGCGGTAACTGAAGCCGAAGAGTTTTATAAGATTTATAAATTGGAGACTGTGGTTATTCCAACTAATAAGCCAAACATCAGAAAAGATTATAGTGATTTAATTTATAAAACAACCGAAGGAAAATTTACTGCTGTTATCAAAGAAGTTAAAGAGCGAAATGCTCTTGGTCAGCCGATTTTAATAGGTACAGTTTCTATTGAAGATAATGAAATTTTGGGAGATATGATGGAACGAGAGGGACTGCATCCCAATATTTTAAACGCTAAAAATCATTTTAGGGAGGCTGAGATTATTGCTCAGGCTGGTCGAGTAGGGGCTATTACTGTAGCAACTAATATGGCTGGTCGTGGAGTTGATATTATCTTGGGTGGTAATCCGGCTGTTAAAGAGGAACAAGAAAAGGTTAAGGAATTGGGCGGTTTGCACGTTATTGGAACAGAGCGTCATGAATCTCGTCGTATTGATAATCAATTGCGTGGTCGAGCTGGTCGTCAAGGCGATCCGGGTTCTTCACAGTTTTATATTTCAGCTGAAGATGATTTGATGCGTATTTTTGGTGGTGATCGATTAAAAAATATCATGGGAATGTTGAAATTGCCAGAAGATACTCCGATTCAAAATAAAATTGTTTCTAATTCTATTGAGTCGGCTCAAAGGAGAGTAGAGGGTAATAATTTTGATTTACGTAAACACGTGGTTGAATATGATGATGTTATTAATAAGCATCGAGAAGCTATTTATAAGAAGAGACGTGAAATATTAGATATTTATGTAAAACAAAAAGGGGGACATGAAGCTGATGGTCGCTTTTTATCTAATATTATTTTAGATTATGTTGAGAACGAGATTACTCAGATTGTTACTTTTCATACAGCCTCGGAAAATGTAGCTGATTGGAATTTAAAAGAAGTTTATGAAAGCGTTAAGACTATCTATAATTTAAGTGAAGATGATAAGAATAAAATTTTAAATATTACTTCTTCTGGTGGTAATAAAGATGATTTTAGAAATGAATTATTAAATTATTTGAAATCATTGGCTCAAAAAAATTATCAAGATATGCGCGAGGGGTTTGATGGTTTAGATATTAATTTTATTGAAATAGAAAAGGGGATTTTAATTCGTTCGATAGATAATTTATGGATAGAGCATCTGGAGACTATTGATTATTTGAGAAGAGGAATTGGCTTGCGTGGTTATGGTCAGCGTGATCCGTTAGTTGAATACAAAAAAGAAGCTTATCATATGTATCAAGATTTGCTTAGCCTTATTCAGCGACAGGTAGTTTATTCTATTTATAAAACTGGTGATGTTTCTAATTTTATTGCTCCTAGTATTATTGAAAGAGCTAAAAAATATTCAGCTCCTTTGAAGGAAATGGCTAAGAGAGCTGGAGGCGGTCCTATTGATACTTCTGGGACTATTGATATGGCTCGGGATAAGGTTAAAGATGAATCTGGAAATAAAGTTGGACGTAATGATTTATGCCCATGCGGGAGTGGTAAAAAATTCAAGAAGTGTTGTGGGGCGTAAAAAGGATTATAATCAAGAAAAAAATATGAAATACAATAAACTTGTTAGAGACAAAATTCCAGAATATATAAAGGGTAAAGGCGGGGTGCCCATTATTCATATTGCCGAAGATAAAGAATATTGGGAGAAGTTGAAAGAAAAACTACAGGAAGAAATAAAAGAATTTTTTGAAAGTGAAGTTATAGAAGAAATGGCAGATATTCAAGAAGTGATTGACGCAATGTGTGATTATAAAAATTTTAGCAAGGAGGAGCTTGGTAAAGTAAGAGAGAAGAAAGTTGAAGAACGCGGGGCGTTCAAAAAAAAAATTATTCTAGAAGAATCATAAATTCCTGTGAACACGGTAACAAAAACAAGAAGTGGCGAACGAAGTGAGCTTTACGGGGTTGGAGTGGTAAGAAATTTAAGAAGTGTTGTGGGAAATAAAAACAGGTTGAAGTAGATTTCAAAAAGTTTCCACGTTTTAGTCTATTAGATTAGAGAGAATAATGTTTGTGGATGTTTCTTTAATCAGATTTTGATATTTTTAAATTATTTGTAAAAATAATATGAAAAAAATTTTAACCCTATGTATCGTTCATAAAAATTCTCAAATATTATTAGGTATGAAAAAAAGAGGTTTTGGTGCGGGAAGATGGAATGGTTTCGGTGGTAAAGTTTTTGACGGAGAAAAGATAGAGGATGCTGCTAAGAGAGAGTTTTTAGAGGAAGCCGGAATAGAAGTGCAGGATATAGAGAAGCTCGGAATTATAGACTTTGAATTTAAGGGAAATCCTGAAATTTTAGAGGTTCATTTTTTTAAGGCAGATAGTTTTTTGGGAGAGCCAATAGAAACCGAAGAAATGAAACCTATGTGGTGGCATGTGGATAAAATTCCTTTTAATGAAATGTGGCCCGATGATATATATTGGATGCCATTTTTTTTGGCTGGTAAAAAGTTTAAAGGAAGGGTTTTATTTGGAGAATCTGATATTATTTTAGAGCACGAGCTAGAAGAGGTTGTTAATATATAAAAATGAATGAAGAATAATATGAAAATAATACTAGCTTCAAAAGAAAAATTTTTATTGAATAAAGGTTATGATTTATTAGGTATTTCCAGAGAAGAACTTAAAATAGGTTTTGTTAATACCGCCTTACAGGTTGTTATGGATCAGGAATATCTTAAGTATATGAATGAATATTTTGATGCTATGGCTCTTTCGGGAATAGATTTTAAACAATTTGATATTGAAGAAAAAACAGAAAAAGAAATTTTAGATTTTTTTGCCGATAGAAACGTTATCCAGGTTTCGGGTGGAAATCCTTTTTATCTTTTAAAAAATATTAGAGAAGTGGGATTTGATTCAATTTTAAAAAAACTTTTAGAAGCGGGATTATTCTATATTGGTTGTAGTAGTGGCTCTTATATAATGTGTCCAACTATCGAGGTCGGCAGCTGGAAATTGGATCGTAATAGATATGGCTTAAATGATTTTACAGCTTTAAATTATGTTCCTTTTTTAATAAAGTGTCATTTTACTGATAATTTTAAAGAAGAGATGATTGAAAAAGCCAAGACCTTAAAATATCCATTAAAAGTTTTGAGGGATGACCAATGTTTTTATATTGAAAATGGTGAAATTAGTTTTTTTGGTGATAGTGAAGAGGTTGTTTTGTAAGTGTAATGAGATGGCAATGGGCTAAAGTGTCCCAAAAAAAGCGGAGACTTGAAAGGGTGGGTATAAATTGTATAGTCCCTTAAAGATAAAAAGTTTATCTTAAATTCATCTGACTTTTGTTATAATTAAGTCATAATAATTAATATAAAAATTATGACCAAAAAAGAACAAGATTTAGCAATTTTTTCCGGACAAGAAATCCGGAGAGTTTGGGATGATGATCAAGAAAAATGGTATTTTTCGGTGGTTGATGTTATCAAAGTTTTAACTGGACAGATCGATCATAAGAGGGCTAAAAGTTATTGGACTACTATAAAGAATCGCTTAAAAAATGAAGGGAGTGAGGTGGTCACAAATTGTGACCAATTGAAAATGATGGCTAGTGATGGAAAGTATTATTTAACTGACGTTGCTGATACCGAAACAATTTTTCGTATAATTCAATCAATCCCATCGCCAAAGGCTGAGCCATTTAAGCTTTGGTTGGCTAGAGTTGGGTATGAGAGGGTAGAGGAGGCTGAGGATCCTGAAAAAGCCATTCAAAGAGCTATGGCGACTTATCTCAAAAAGGGTTATTCTAAAGATTGGGTCAATTTGAGGTTAAAAAGCATAGAAATTAGAAAAGATTTAACCGATGAGTGGACGGAGAGAGGAATAAAAAGCGTCAATGAGTTTGCCATCTTAACTGATGACATAACTTTTGCCTGGGCGGGAATTAAAACCAAGGATTACAAAAAGATTAAGGATTTAAAAAAAGAAAATTTACGCGATAATATGACCAATTTAGAGCTGGTTTTAAATATGTTAGCCGAGACTTCCACTACTGAGATATCGAAAGCTAAAGAACCGAAGAATTTTATTGAAAATAGAGCTGTGGCCAGAGAGGGTGGTGGTATCGCTGGTGGAGCTAGAAAGGCTTTAGAAAAGAAAACGGGTAGACCAGTTGTATCTAGTAGTAAATTTTTAGCAAGAAATAATAAAAAATTAAAATTAAAATAAATAAACCCATAACATTTTTTAACAGGTTAAAAAATAATTATTAGATTTTCAACCGTCTCCAAATTGGGACACTTGAAAGGGTGGGGCAAATTACTACCTTCCTTCAAAAACAATTTTTAAAACTATGTCTAATTTAGGAAAAATAATAGTCATAACTGGTGGTCCACGTAGTGGTAAGAGTACCTTGGTGCGCTTATTAGCTCAAAAATATGACGGAATCCCTTATTTAGAGCAGGAAAGATTTCCTGAGCGCATTTCTCAGAGTATTCAAGCCGGAGGAAATAGTATTAATTTGAGAGTTTGGTTTCGTAATCACTACGTCAGTCAATATATTGAGGCTATGGAGTGTAAAAAAGCCGGTAAGTATTGTTTTTTGGATGGTTTTTGGTTTACTAGTCAGCCGTATATTGAAGCTTGGATGAAGGATGAGTTTGAACAAGAAATATCTAGAGAAATGTTGGAGTTGGATAAAAAAATACTTCCTTGGCCTGACAATATTTTGGTTTTACAAAATAGTAGAGAGGGAATTAGAAAATTTTCCCAAGCTGGTGGGCGGGGCTTTGAGGATTCGGAATTCTTTTTTAATAAGCAATTAGAAATCCATAATTGTCATGATACTTTTTTTGAAAAATTGAGTAAAGATTATAATAATATTTCTTTTTTGGATAGAGGAAGTTTGGATTTTAGAGGCAATCCGGATGATTTAGATAAAGTAATAAAAATTTTAAATCTTTAGAAAAATATATATAGAATTAGACCAATAATTAGACTTATCAATGTCTTAAAATTACCTAATATTAGATAATTTAATCATTAATGCTATTATTTTTCTTGCAATTTTTTATCCAATGAATTTATAAATTATTTAGTTAAATAATAAAACAATAATTAATCTAAAAAAATATGGAAACAAGAAAAAAACTTTATCGTTCACGTGAAGATCGGGTTATTTGGGGAGTTTGTGGCGGTTTAGCTGACTATTTTGTCATTGACCCCTTAGTGGTTCGTCTTATTTTCATCGCCCTGTTTTTTGGAGGTGGTTCAGGTTTATTGATTTATATAATCTTTGCCTTAGTAGTTCCTTCTGAGGGAGAGGATAGTTCTAAAAAAAAAGTTAATACAGATAAGGCCGAAGAATTTGTGGGAGAACTTGGTTCTCGTATTAAGGATTTGGGCTCTGAGGTTAAAGTTAGTGATTGGCGCTTTATTCTAGGTTTAATTTTAGTACTTATTGGCTTTAGCTCTCTTTTTTCTAATTTTACCCCATTTTCTTTTATTTGGGATAATTTTTGGCCATTATTTTTAGTAATAATTGGTTTAATTATTTTATTCAATAAAAAAGCTGTTAGTCGAAAATAAAGTTATTAAAAAAATATTATAATTAATTTTTTAAAAGTATGAACAACAATAATGAAAAAAACAAAGAAGAAAAAAAGGAAGAAGTATTTGAGGGAGTGATCGAAGATATGGATTTAGGGGAGAGAGATAAAAAGGATAAAGAGAAAAAAGATCGGACTCATCACAAGTCATATCATTTTAAAGGATCTTGTTGCTCTAAATCTTCTTCTGGCGGAGGCGTGGTCTTTGGTTTATTTATTCTGTTTTTGGGATTTTTTTATTTAGGAAAAAATTTGGGTTGGTGGAATTATCAGCTTGATTGGACTGTGATCTGGCCAATATTGATAATTTTTATTGGACTTTCTATTATGGGAGGTAAGAAGATGGTTAATTGGTTGCTGGGGATAGTTTTGTTTTTTGCTATTATTGCTTTATTGATTTCTTTAGTTTCTAGTCAGCGATATGATTATCATAGAAAAATTTCTCAGCAATTAGAGGCTGAACCTATTAATTTTTTTACTAATTATTCTTTTAAAAAATATGAATTGGTGGGGGATAAGGAAAATCAATTTTTTTCTGGATATATGAGCCGGGAAGAGCTTGAGAGAAATATAGCTGAGGCTTTGGATTTTATGTATCAGAAGGCTGATAAAGATGGAAAATTGGATATTGAGATTGATATTAAGCGACTTATTAGGCAGGAAGTGGAGTAAGGACTATTGGAGATATTTTTTGTTTATAGTTTATGTTTTTAATGTTTTTAAGCTCAAAAGCGTTAAAAAAGTGAAATTATGTTGATTTTTAACGATTATAATTTTAAAATGTTAGATAAATTTTAATAAATGAAGATTTTACTTTTAATTACTAAAGGAGAAATTGGTGGGGCGCAAGTTTTTGTAGCTAATTTAGCTAAGGGGTTGAAAAATAAATTATGTGGAAATGATGAAAGCAGGGTGGAGATTGCCTGTGGCGAGGGTGATTTTCTTTTTAATTTTGCTAAAAAAGAAAATATAGTTATTCATAGATTGAAAAGCTTGAAAAGAAGTTCAGGTTTTTTTTCTAATATTAATTTTTTCTTTAGTTTTATTAGTTTTATTAAGAAAAATAAATTTGAAGTTTTGCATTTAAATAGCACTAATACTTTGATAGGAGCTATCTCAGCCAAAATTGCTAATAGAAAAATAAAAATAATTTTTACAGTTCATGGTTTGTCAATTTTAGATCCAAATTATGAGGCTGGGGTGATAAAAAAATTTTTGTATAAATTATTTTTTAAATTTTGTTTTTTGTTTGTTGATAAGGTAGTTTTTGTCAGTCAAAATAATTTGGATTTAGCTAAAAAAATAAAGTTAGTTAAAAATGGATATTTGATATATAATGGAGTAGATACTGATTATTTATCTAGAGATGAGGCACGTAAGTTTTTGTTTGATAGAATGGGAGTTTTGGATAATGATAAATTTTTAATAGGATCTATTGGAAGATTGGCTTATCCTAAAAATTATGAGTTTTTGATAAGTATTTTTGACAAAATTATTGAGATTGAGCCTCGAGCCCATTTGGTTTTAATAGGGGATGGCCCTGAAAGGGGGCGCTATGAGGCCTTGATTGGGCAAAAAAAGCTTGAAAATAGGATTTTTTTATTAGGGGAGATAGAAATGGGCACTAGGTATTTAAAGGGCTTAGATTTGTTTATTTTGCCTTCTATTTATGAGGGTTTGTCGATTTCTTTGATTGAGGCCTTAAATTCAGGTATCTCGGTTATGGCTAGTAATGTGGGCGGTAATGAGGAGATAATTGGAGTAAATAATTGTTATAGATTGGATGATAGTGATGATTTTTTGAATGTTTTTAATAAGATTATAGACGTGAAAGTAGATAGCTATAAAAATAGAAATAATTATAATGTGAGGAGAAATGAATTTTTAGCTATTAATATGATGGAAAAATATTTAGATTTGTATAAAAAGTATTATGAATAAAAAGGTAAAAATATGTATTGCTTCAATTTATGCTTTTGATTTCTTTTGTCCTAGAGATGATAGTCTGGGGAGAGTAGGTGGGGCTGAAATGCAATTATACAATTTAGCTATAAAATTAGCCGAAGATTCCAGATTTGAAATTCATTTTTTTGTTGGTAATTTCGGTGGACCTAAATTTGAAAAAATAAAGAATGTAAATGTTTATAAAATTTTTGATGTTAGTAAGACAAAAATAATTTTTAATTTTATAAAGTTATGGTTTATTTTAAAAAGAATTAATTTTGATATTTGTCTTCAGAGGTCGGCTGGAATAGAAACTGGTTTAATGGCTTTGTATTGCAAGTTAAATAAGAAAAAAATTGTTTATATGATGGCACATGATCAAGATGCTTCTGTTTCTGTTCCAAAATATCTTAATAATAATTTCTTTTTAAAAATTAGATGGAAATTATTTAAGATAGCCTTGAGACGAGCTGTTTTGATTTTTTCTCAGAATAAATATCAGCAAGAAAAGCTTCTGGAAAATTATAAAAGAGAATCTATTTTGAGAAATAATGCTCATATTATAGATAACTCAATTAGCAGTTTTGAGAAGAAAAATATTTTATGGGTAGGGAGGGCTGATAAAAATTTTAAGCAACCGGAATATTTTTTAAAATTAGCTAAAAGATTCAAGGATTATAAGTTTATTATGATTTGTCAAAAGAGCGCTGATTTAAATTATTTTAACGAGATAAAAGAATTATCTAAGAATATTAAAAATTTAGAATTTATTGAATATGTTCCAATTTGTAAGATGGATAAATATTTTTCTGAGGCTTTAATTTTTGTGAATACTTCTATTTCTGAGGGATTTCCTAATACTTTTATTGAATCTTTTAAAAACAAAGCTGTGGTTATAAGTTTAAATGTTAACCCCAATGATATTTTAGATAGTGGTATTGGTTTTTGCGCTAAAGGCGATTTTGAATTTTTGGCTGATAAATTAAGTGAATTGTTAAATGACAATGAATTTCGTCAAATAATTTCAGACAAAGCTTTTAAATATGTTAAAGATAATCATGATATTAAAAAAATAATCGAAAAGGATAAAAAATATTTATTAGAAATATTAAATTAATTTTTTTATGAAAATATTATTTATTGCTCCAAGATATCATACCAATTTACATGCCAGAATTAAGGCCTTAAAGGATTCTGGTAATGAAGTTGTTTTTTTATCTCAATATCAAGGATCAGCTGAAAGATATGATGCTATTTTTCCTAAAATAATTGGTTTTTCTAAAATATATATATTTATTAATAAATTTAGAAAAATTTTTTTTAATTCATCGGATAATGATTTTTGGAAATTAATTCTTGCTTGTCCTAATATAAAAATATTAAAAAAGGAAATTAAAGATTTTTCTCCTGACATTACAATAGTCAAAGGAATGAAGAGTATTTTATCTTTAGTTTCTTTATATTATGTAAAAAAGTATAAAATAAGATCCTTTTTTCTTATTCAAACAGATGATTATAATCCAAAAAAAATTATTAGAAGGTTTTTTTTGTCATTTTTAAAACGATTTTTAAAAGTTGAAAAAATAATATCTGAAATAGAAGATAAAAATGGAAAAAATAATTTATTTTTTTCTTTTATTCCTTTTTCTATTGAATCGCCTGATTTTGATAAAAAATATTTTTTAAATAATAAAATAAATATAGTATCGGTTGGTAAATTTGTAGAGAGAAAGGGACATTTAACTATATTGGAGGCAGTAAATAATATAAAAAATAAATATAATATTTCATTGACCATAATTGGCCAAAAAGTAGATCCAATTATTTTTAAAAAAATAGAGAGATATATTAATTTAAATAAACTTGATGATATTGTAAAGGTTGTGTATGATATAAATAATGATGAGGTTTTTGATATTTATAAAAATAGTGATTTATTTGTTTTACCGAGTTATAATGAACCGGCCTCTTATTCTATTTTAGAGGCTATGTCTAATAAACTTCCAGTTATTAGTAGTGATCAAAATGGAACAAAATTTATGGTACGAAATGGAGTAAATGGTTTTGTTTTTAAAAGTAAAAACTCATCTGATTTAGCAAAGAAGATAGGTGATGTTATAGGAGATAGAAGTAGATTGGTTGATATGGGAAGTAATAGTTTTAAAATAGCTAAAAATGAATATTCTAATAATATTTTTTTAGAAAGATTTAAATTATTAATAGAAGCATCAAAAAATGAAAAAATTTATTTATAACATTATTATTTTTTTTAGGGATTCTTTTTTTGGAAAATATTTTTTAGGTTTTTTTATATATCTAAATAATATTTCTTATAGATGGATAAAGGTTTTTGTTAGTAAACAGGGGGTCCATCCTAAGTATGCCATATTAAATTATGATGTTTTTTTTAAAGATAATTTAATGAATGATGATATTGTTTTTGATATTGGTTGTGGAAATGGTTTTTTGGCAGCTAGTATAGCAGAGAAAGTTAAGGAAGTTGTGGCCATAGACATTTCTAAAGAAAACATAGAAAAGGCTAATAGGAAAAATAAAAAGAATAATATAAAATATATTGTTGGAGATGCTACCAATTATGATATTAATAAAAAATTTGATGCTATAGCCTTATCTAATGTTTTAGAACATATAGAAAATAGGATTGAATTTTTGAAAAAAATCAGAAAATTTTCTGATAAGATTATATTAAGAGTACCGATGATAGATCGTGATTGGTTGACTGTTTATAAAAAAAATAATGGTTATGAATATAGACTTGATAAAACTCATTTTATTGAATATACATTAGAATCTTTAGAAAAAGAACTTGAAGAATCTGGCTGGAAATTAATTAGCTATGATATAAAATTTGGCGAACTTTGGGGAATTATAAATAAAATATGATAAAAAAAATAATATTAATAATTAGAGATATATTAAAAAATATTTTTGGTAAAGAAGATTTAATTTATATTGTTGAATGTTTGGATTGGTCAATAAAATGGGATGGACTTCAAATAACGTCTTCTTTGAATAATTTAAATCTAATAAAAGCTGATGTTAGAGTTACTACAATAGGTCTGAAGAATAAAATAATTCATTTTGGTTCTGTTAATACTTATATAAATATAAAGAAAGGAATTAAGAAAATTCATAGTTCCAATAAAATAATTTTAACATGGTTTCATATAGAGAAAAATGATCCTAAAATAAAATATGTTAGTAAATTAAATAAAGTAGTAGATATTATTCATACTTCTTGTGAAGAAACAGCAAAAATTTTATTAAATAATGGCCTTGATGCTAATAAAATTTTAGTTATTCCTCTGGGGGTTGATGTTAATATTTTTAAAATTTTTAGTGATAGAAAAAGACTTGAATTAAAGAATAAGCTAAAAATTCCTCAGGACAAGATAATAATAGGTTCTTTTCAGAAAGATGGAGTCGGTTGGGGAGAAGGTCTTGTTCCAAAATTAATCAAGGGACCTGATATTTTTTGTGATGCCATTTTAGAAATTTCAAAAAAACACAGTTTACATGTTTTATTAACAGGTCCGTCTCGGGGATATGTTAAAAAAAGATTGAGAGAAATGAATATTACTTATACTCATGTTTATCTAAAGAATTATTTAGAAATAGTTAATTATTACAATATGCTTGATTTATATATTATATCTTCTAGGGTTGAGGGTGGACCCAAAGCTTTATTAGAATGTTGGGCTACTGGAGTTCCGGTTGTTAGCACTAGGGTCGGTATGGTTCCAGATATTTCTAGTGATAGAGAGAATGTTTTTATGGTAGAAATTGACGATATTAAAGGGATAATAAAATCAGTTGATTTTATTATAAATGATAGAGATAAGACATTAAAAATTGTTGATAATGCCAAAGAATGTATAAAAAAATTTTCTTGGGAGGAAATAGCAAAAAAATATTATAATAATATTTATAGTAAAATAATTTAATATAATTATGAAAGTAAGCTTAAATTCTAAATTTATTGATGGCTCCTATGGAGGAGGGATGAAATTTGCTAATTATTTGCGTGATTATCTTGAAAAAAGTGGAGTTAGTGTTGTTAATAATCTTAGTGATGATAATATAGATATAATATTACATATAAGTCCGTTTCCTTTTATTAGTAAGTCCTCTTCTTATTCTTTTTTTGATGCTTTTATTTATAAATTAAAACATCCTAATGTTGTTATTATTCAAAGAGTAAATGAGTGTGATGAGAGAAAAGGATCAGGACATATTAATAAGCTTTTAGTGAAAGCAAGTAAATATTCTGATTTTGTTGTTTTTATTGCTTCATGGCTTAAACCGTTATTAGAAAATCAGGGAATGGCTTTAGATAAGTCATACAGAATAATACTTAATGGAGCTGATGAAAAATGTTTTAATTTAATGGAAAAAAAGTTTTGGGATAAAAAAGAAAAATTAAAAATTATTACTCATCATTGGAGTAATAATTATATGAAGGGTCATGATGTTTATCAGAAATTAGATGGTTTATTAAATGATAAAGAATTTTCTGAAAAATTTGATTTTACTTATATAGGTAATATTCCTAAAAATTTAGTTTATAAAAATTCTAAAATTCTATCTCCGATATCTGGAATTGAATTAGCTAATGAAATTAAAAAACATCATATTTATTTAACTGCTACTAGAAATGAACCAGCCGGAATGCATCATGTAGAGGGAGCTTTATGTGGTTTACCTATTTTATATATAAATTCTGGAGCTCTTTCTGAATATTGTGGAGGATTTGGTTTAGAATTTAATATTGAAAATTTTGAAGAAAAATTATATGAGATCAGAAGAAATTATGATTTTTGGGTAGATAGAATAAAGAATTATAATAATACGGCCAAGAAAATGTCGGCCGAGTATCTTAATCTTTTTATAGATTTATATGAAAATAGAGGAAGATTTTATAAAAAAGTTAAAGCTAAATGTTTTAAAATTTGGTATTATAAGATATATTTAATAATATATTATTTTTTTTGGAAAGTTATTAAAAAAATATAAAATTTTAAATATTTTTTAATTTTTTATAATATCAATTATAATTCTTAATAAAAAATGAAAAAAATATTATACATAAATCATAGAAATAAAACTAAGGTTCTTAATAATTTTCTAGATGCTTTAGGTCCTGACACTTTGTTATACGGATACAATTTCTTTTTGTCTGATAATAATTTTATTACAGATAGTATAAATCATTGTAATAAAAAGCGCTATTTGTTTTTAGATTTTTTGTGTACTCGTGTTTTTTATAGGTTTTATAGATTAAGTTTTAAGTTGGGTTTAATTTTTGAAAATTTAAAAAAAATAAATACTTTTGATATTATTTTTTGTTCAGCCGACGGAACCCTTTTTCCTATTTTATTACTAAAGAGAATTGGGCTTATTAAAAGAAATATTAAGATTTTTGGAGCGTCTATTGGTTTAATAAATAATATTAATGGTCCTTGCAGGAAAGCATTAATAATATGGCTTTTAAAGCGAGCTGATTCGGTTATTGTTTATTCTTTGTCTGAAGAAAAACTTTTTTTTGATAAATTAAAATTAAATAATGTAAAATTTATTAATCCTGGAATTGATATTAATTTTTTTAATGGAGAAAAATATTGTGATAATACTATCGAAAGATATGTAATATCTATTGGGAATGATAGCGAAAGAGATTATAGAAATTTAATTACTGCTTGGAGTGAGATATATAAAGAAGAAAATGATTTTAATATTAAACTTAAAATAATAACATCACAGAATATTGTTTTACCGATAGGGGATTTTGGTATAGAAGTTATCAATAATAAAATTACAATAAAAGAAATTAGAAATTATTATTCTAAAATGTTATTTGGAATTGTGCCCCTCAGAAAAACATTGAGATCCTCTGGCCAGATTGCTGTTTTGTCTATGCTTTCAATGAAAAAAAATGTAGTCACTGATACAAATAATGCTGGATTAAAAGATTTGTCTCAATATGAGGGAGTTATTAATTATGATTGTGAAAATGTTGATTCTTTAAAGAAATCTATTAAGAAAGCAATAAAATTATCTGAAGAAAAAATATTTTTTTATAATCGAGAATTTTTTATAAATTATTCCACAAAAAATCTTTATAAAAATCTCAAGGTAATTTTTTTAAAAGCATAATTATCTTGATTTAACCAATTACATTTTATTGTATATAAGGATTGAGTAGCTTAGTTGATAAAAAATGATAGATATTATAATTCCATTTAATCCAAAGAAATATCCTCCTATAATTAATAATATAATTTTAATAATCGATAGCCATGTTGTTAAAAAATAAAGCTTAGTTTGTTGTTTGGTGGCGGTTAGATATGATAGGCCTAACATTGAGAATGGTATTCCTAATAATGATATTGAGAATAATTGGCTATATATTATTGAATCAAGATATTCTGGGAAAAATAATTTATATATAGTAGGGGCTAGTATTATATATAATATTATTATGGGGAGCAATATTATAAAGAATGTTTTTATTTTTTTTATTACATCTTTTTTTGATAAAGATAAGTTTTGAGACATTTTTGGTAATGCTAAAACATTTATGTTCTTTAAGAATGTTCTTATTTGGTCTGGCATTACGATAGCAAATGAATATATAGCTAGATTAACTACTCCTAAATAATTAAAAATAAGAATTTTATCTATTTGGCTAGATATTGTTCCTATAATATTCATTGCACTCAAATGTTTACCGTATGATATAACTGATTTATCTTCATTTTTATTTAATTTTATTTTTTTTAAAGTGAATATGAGAAAAATAAAGCGGAGTGTGGTATGAGATATGAAATAAGAAAATAAAACAGCAAATAGATTTCTTGTAGTAGCTAATACTAATATTATTATTAAAACTGCAACTGTATTTATTATCGCGTTTTGGGTGCTAAGCATTTTAAATTTCTTTTTCCCTATTAATATGGATTGGTAAGCCATTATTGGGTCCATAAAAGGAATAAAAAGACTAGAAATTAAAAAACAAATTGTTAAAGTTGTATCATCTTTATAGAAATAATAATATCCTGCCAGTAATAAACTTAATATACCTCCTAAGGTTCCCCATTTTATTTTAGTTTTTAAAGATATAAAAAAAGATTTATCATTTCCTTGGGCTATTGATCTATTTAATGCAGTATTGATACCAGATAATGTTGGTATTGCTAGTAAGCCCACTATTGATAAAATATATTTGTAAGTTCCATAATCTTCTTTTGGTAATAAATTAGCAAAAAAAATTGCTAATAAGAGACCTGATAAAGATGATATTATTTTTCCTGAACTCAACCAAAAACCACCTTTGAATAAATATATCATGTCAGTTTTAGTCCATTTTTCTGATTTTTTTAATAAATTATAGATTATTTTTTTTATTTTTTTAATCATATTTATTTTAGTTTCATAATTTCGTATTTTTCTACCTTCCCTCTTTTCCAAGCGCCGTCTTTATCGTTTTTAATATTATACTTATATCCAAATATACTGTTCTATTCTTGATATAAAACAAATCATATTGCAATTTCTTGTAGGTATCAGCAATTGAAGGGGAGTGGTATTCTCCTGAGATTTGATCCCATCCAGTTATTCCGGGTTTTATTAAATTTCTTACCCCATAAAAAGGAATATTGCCGATTAACTCCTTGATGAGCTCTGGTCGCTCCGGACGAGGTCCAACAAAGCTCATATCGCCCTTTAGAACGTTGATTAGCTGGGGAATCTCATCTATCCTAGTTTGTCGCATAAACTTACCAAATCGTGTAATTCTGGTATCATTTTTGGTAGTTGGCGATTGATTATTGTTTTCTATTTTCATGGAGCGAAACTTATAAAATTTAAAATTTTTACTATTTTGCCCAACTCTAGTTTGTTTAAATATTACTGGTCCTCGACTACCCATTTTTATAAACAAAATAATAAACGGCCAGAAGGGGAGAGTTAATGTTAATAAAATTATAGCAAAAAATACATCATATAAGCGTTTCATTCTTTCAAAGTTTTTTTTATTAGCCAAATTTAGATTTTCCAAAAACCAACCCTTATTTAATATTTCTAAAGGAATTTGCCCACTAATTTCTTCATAAAATTTAGTCAAATTACAATAATTTATCCCCGTTGGGAGTAAATTAAATAAAGTCTTTTGTAGCTCCTTCATTTCATTAATATCTTTTTCTGGAATTAAAATATTAATCTTATATTGTTTAATAGCTCGGGCTAATTGATTAACATCTTCTACGAGTTTAACTTCATAATGTTCAGCAATATCTATTAAAACATTGTTTTTTTCACTTAAAATAAATTTTACATCGTAACCTAATTGCGGATTTCCTTTTATCATTTTAATTGTTCGACGGATAATTTCATTATATCCGATAATAGCAACATTGGTGGTGGGTAAGTATTTTTTGTTAAGAAGAGCAAAGCCTAGACGCCATAATAAAAAGAAAACGTAGAAAACCGCAGAAAAGATTATTAAATTAGTTTTAGGGCTAATTTCAGACTTAGGGATAAGGTAGAAAAAAATAATAGTTATTAGAAAGGCTAAAAGAATACTGCGAGTAGCTTGTTCGATGAGTTTGCCTTGGTTGATAAATTTTCTAAAATCATATAAACTATTGATATAAATAATTAAAATCCATAATACAAAAACAGGCCCAAAAAACTGTAAGTGATTTTGCCACAATTCTGGCCCGGGTGTTTCTATATACCTCAAGGTTAAGGCGATGTATAAAGAAAGTATCAGTATTAACCCATCAACCAAGAGTAGAAAAAATTGTCTTATTCTAGCTTTGATCATTACCTTTATTATAACAATTAATTATTAAAAATCAAACACCGCCAGATTGACAGTTTTCTATGGGTTTTCTATTAATCAATTGATAGAATTCTATGGTTTTTTTGAGCTTTTAGTTATTTATGAGTTTTAAGTATACTTAAAACTTTTTCATAATAATATTTATCTTTTAAGTATACTTAAAAGATATTAATAAAATAAATTAAATTTATGTCAGAGAAAAACTATTTAGCCATTTTAAAGGGTGGAATTTTCGCTTCTTTTCTTATTTTATTCTTTGTTTTTGGATCCTTGCTTTTTCCTTTTATATCTTCCAAGCAATTACCCTTCAATATTTTAATAGAAGTCTTGGCTTTATTCTGGGTTTTCTTTCTGATAAAATATCCCAAATATTTACCAACAAAATCATCTTTAACTTTTGGTCTCTTGGCTTATTTTATTACCTTGATAATGTCCTTAGCCGTTAGTGTTGATTTCAATATGAGTTTTTGGGGTGATATAGAGCGTCTCTTGGGAGTTTTTCATTTGCTTCATTTTCTTTTATTTTATCTTATTATCATTACTGCTTTTCGTTCTAAGAAAGATTATCGACAATTATTACACGCGGTAGTTATTTCTTCTTTATTGGTAGTTTTTCATGGTTTATTTAAAAAAGATCCAGCTTCAACTATTGGAAATGTGGCTTATGTCGCTGCTATGATGCTTTTTGCTATTTTTTGGCAAGCTATTTTTTTCTTCCAGTCTAAAGATTGGTGGCTAAAATCTTTATATGCCATTGGAATTTTATTGGCCTTTGTCGGCTTAGTTCGGGCTAATATTTCTGGATCTCAGGCTGGTTTATTGGCTGGAATATTTGTTAGTATTTTAGTTTTAATTTTTGTTTCCAAAAACAAGAAATTTAAAATTATTAGTGCCGGCGCTTTAATTATTTTTACGGCTTTAGTAGCTTCTTTGTTTGCTTTTCGTTCTCATTCTATTTTTGATGGTACTTATTTAGGAAAAGCTTTACGTGATTTTTCTACTGAGAACGTTACTCTTAATACTCGTTTAATATCCTATAAATCAGCTGGTCAGTATTTAGTTGATCATCCGGTTGATATGATTTTTGGAGTTGGTCACGGAAATTATGCCTTGATTTTTGATAAATATTTTGACCCCAAATTTTATGATTATGATAGGTCGGCCACTTATTTTGATAGAGCTCATAATAATATTATTGATATTTTAACTACTACTGGGATAATTGGTCTCTTAGCTTACTTATCAATTTTCTTTTTTATTATCATATATTCTGTACGAGCTTATCGCCGAAATTTAGCTGATAATTCTGATCGGTCTTTTAATAAAATAGAATTATCTTTAATTTTAGGCTTGGTGACTGCTTATTTTGTGCAAAATTTAGCAGTTTTTGATTCTTTTGCCACTTATTTATATTTTATGTCTTTATTAGCCTATATAAATTTTATGGGACTTAAAAAGGTTGATAGGGAAATTATGGTTTTTAGATTTAAAGGGCTAATAAATAATTTTTTAGTTCCAGTTTTTATTTTATTATTATTTTTATCTTTTATAAATAATATTAATACTCTAACAATGCTTCAGAAAACTATTTCAGCCTATAAAGAGGTTAATAGTTTGGGAATAGTTAAGGCGAGCGATTCTTATCGCCAAGCTTTTACTTATCGTACTGGTCTAGAGCGTGATTCTCGTGAATCTTTTATTAATTTATTTTTGTCTTCTACTGATAAGGTTTTACAAGAAACTGACAAAAAGAAGGCTGAGGAGGCTGTTCTTTTGGCGGTAGAAGTGGCTGAGAAAAATCAAAGTTATAATATTTATGATAGTTTATCTTTATTTCGTTTAGCTCGAATTTATGATTTTGCCGGACGTTTTTATTTATCTTTGGGTGATCAGGATAAAAGTTCTAAATTTGGTTCTTTAGCACTAGATACTTTAGAGAGGTCTATAGAAAATAGTCCCGGAAGAGTTCCTTTGTATTTAACTAAGGCCAATTTACTTTTAAATTTTGATAGAAAAGATGAGGCGATCTCTGCTATCGAATATGCTAAGAGTTTAAATGCTAATATGCCAGAGGCTTATTGTCAATTAGCTCACTTTTACTTTTTAACTGAGGATACTGATAAATTTATTGAAAATTTTAAAATTTGTGCCGAGCGTGGTGGTTTTTCTTTAATAAATTGGAATGATTTTTTAGAATCGGTAGAAAGTCGTTACTATCAAAAAGATTCTTTGGATTTGTTGATCAAATTTTATGAGATAATTTTGTCAGCTGAAAAAGATGATATTGATACTTTATCCAAATTATCTTTAGTTTATTATGAGGCTGGTAATTTTACTAAAGCTAGAGAAACTGCTTTGAGAATTTCAGAGATAGACAGTGCTTATACTTCTGATGTCAATGCTTTTTTGGAAAAATTAAATTCAGAGGAAAAATAATAATTTTTTAAGTAAAAATATTTATATTATGTCTAAATTTAAAAAAACAATTTTAAACAAATTAGCTTTTACTTTAATAGAGGTTTTGATAGCAGTTGCTATTATTGGGGTTCTTACTACTGTGGCAGTGGTTTCTGTTAATAATAATAGATCAACTGCTCGTGATGCTAAAAGAGTGGCTGATGTCAAGCAAATTCAGACTGCCTTAGAAGCTTATTATTATAATCAGGGGCATTATCCATCTACAGAAGAGTTTAGTACTTCTTTGGCAACTGGTGGGGTTGTTTATTTAGAGCAAGTTCCTACCGCTCCGACACCAGCTGATGGTGATTGTAGCGATCAAGAAAATTCTTATATTTATACAGCTACTAGTACCAATAATGGTTCTTATACCTTATCTTTTTGTTTAGGGGAATCTTCTGGTGGTTTGAGTGCTGGTTTAAAATCAGCTGGTCCTGATGACATTTCTTCTCTAGCTCAATTACCAGCAGGAGAACCAGAGGAGGATGATCCGATGATTGCTACTTTGCTTAGTAATTACAAAACGAGGGTTGAATCGGCTGGTGGGTCTTTGGTGGATGAGACAGCTGCTTATGATCTCATGAAACAGATTTATGATGCTGATTTATATAGTAATTTAAAGTTTCACATTTCTTCTGATTTAGGTTTTAAATTGCCAGCCAGTCAAGCCAATTTTGCTTTTAAGGAGAATTGGAATAATGTTTCTCTTTCCCCTTATTATAGCTATAATACTACACTTAACTCTATTACAGGTGGAATTTTAACAGTAACGTCTAATAATAATGATCCTAGTATTACGATGAGCTCTTTGGGTTCTTTTGATCCTAATGTTTATAAATATGTTGAGTTTAGATATCGGGTGGTATCAGGTACGGCTGGTTATTCTGAAATATTTTTTCTGAATAGTAGAAGAACTTCAGCTAATGGGGATCAATATGTTGGTTCTCCAACTATGATATCAGATGGTGAGTGGCATACTTTAAGGGTGTATATGGGTGGTCATCAATATTGGACCAATTCTAATATTACTGGTTGGCGTTATGATTGGAATACTACTGCTAGTGTTCAAATGCAATTGGATTATATTGGTTTAACGGATGGTTTGGGTAACTTTGTGGCTTATGATTTTTCTTCTTCGGAAAATGATACTCTTCAGGAGACAGAGGTTTATCAACCTAGTATATTGGATCCTGGTATATTGTTTGGTGGGGTAAGTGATATTTTGGTTTCTAATAGTAGTGTTTTAAGAATTAATAATGATTTTTCGGCATCTATTTGGGTTAAAACTGCCATGTCATCAGCTTCTAATATTTATTTTCTTGATCGTTGGAATACTGATAGTAAGAGAGTTTGGGGGCTGATATTGAGAGCGAGTCAAAATTATGCTAGTGTTATTGTTTCCGGAGATGGTTCCACTGCTACTTATGTGAATGGTGTTACTACGATTAATAATAACTCTTGGCATCACATAGCTTTTACTTATAAAAATGGGACTTTAAAACTTTATGTAGATAATCAAACAGACAATGAACAAAGTGTTTATAATCCACTATTTAGTTCTGATGCCGCTCTTAGTGTATCTAGGTCTTCTAGTTTTTCTGGTGTTTTAAATGATATTAGAATTTATGATAAAGCCTTATCTGATTCCGAAGTTGCTGATATTTATAATAGCACTAAAACAAAATATGGGTATTAGTTTTTAAAAATTTAACTATTTTTTAAAAATAATTTAAAGAGCCGTTAAGGCTCTTTTGTTATTATTAATTTGTTCATAAAACCCTTAAAAACACAGCTTAAAAGTCATAAAATTTTAATGCCTTTTTTAAGCCATTAAATATCGAAGAGGTGTGGGGCGTGTTGATTATTCTTTTTATTATTAAAATCCCGACCAAGGTTTTGACGATAAAATATTTTTAATAAACGCGCCTCTTAAAGGGTCTTTATAATTAATAATAATATTTATGAAGAGTTTTTTTAAAAAAAATAAAAAGAAAATTATTTTATTTTTTATTTTTATCTTTTCTTTTCTGTTAGTTCTTATTTTTTTCTTTAAATCTATTTTTGGATCTTGGTGGACTATTTATCCTCAACCGTTAAGAAGTTCTATCGCCTTAAATCGACTGGCCTTGATGACCTATAGTGATCCTCTCTGCCGACAAGACTGCTCTTTACAGAGAGCTCCTTATCGTCAAGAAATTATTAATTCACTAAATCGGGAGAATTTTTCTAAGAAAATTGAGAAAATTATTTATAACGAAGATGATAATATTTTTTGGCGATTAGAATTATTAAAAACCCTGTCTTTAGCAGAAAGCTTCGCTGATCATTTACTTTTTTCTGGGTTACAAAATTATTTGAGTCAAGCAGATGGTAATTTGCAAATAAAAAAAACCATAGTTCTTTATTGGTCTGATTTTATAGCAGAAGAAAATTTATTTACTTATATTGATTCTTTAAAAAATATTTTAGCTGATGATTCTTTTTCTTTAGAAGACAGAATTTTAGCTCTAAGTGGATTATCATCTTTAAATTTAAATTTAGCTGATTTTTATTTGGGGGTTTTGGAAATTGAGCTTGATGATGCTTTGGTTGTTGAGTTGCTTCGGTCCCTAGGTTCGGATCCTGATCTTTTAAACTTAGATAAAACCAAAATTTCTTTATGTTTAGAAAAGATTTTGCGCTCTCTAAATTCTAGTTTTACTAGTCGTCGTTTAGCTATTTTTATCTTGGCTGATTTTTTAGAGCAAGAAAAAATAGCTTTTGGTGATTTATTTTTAGAGGAGGGAGGCGCCAAAGATTTTATTGATAATAATGTTAATTCCAGTCTTATCTTCTATAATTTATTTTATCGCTTGGTTTCAGCTGGGGAATTAGATGATTTTAGTCGTTATTTGATAATTGATATTTTTAATAATTATACTTCCGAGCCTCAGTCTCTTCCAGAAATCACTTCTTCTGCTTGGGATTATTATTATCAAAATTAGGACTGGTTTTGGCCATGATTTACATAAGAGTTTGGGCTGTTTAAAAATTAGCCTAGTCTCGCTATAATTAATTTTTTAGATCTATGTTTTTTAGAAAAAAATCGGCGCTTGTTATAAGCGCCTTCATCTTAAGTTTTTTTATTGGTCATTTGGCTCGGGCTATGCCAGTGGGGACTTTATTATATCGCACCTCTAGTAACGGCAATCTCTATGGTTATAATACTGATGAATTGGTTGTTGTTAAAAACAAAATGATTAAAAATATTTATACCGGACATACGGCTATTTATATTGGTCAAGAAAATGGTGTTGATTATATTGTTGAGGCTATGCCTGATGGGGTTATCAAGATTCCGGCTAAGTATTTTCTTAATTCACAAAATGGGGAAAGATTAATTGGCGCTAAAATTCCAAAAAATCTTAGTGAAAGTCAGAGAATTAAAGTAGTTGAATTAGTTAAGCAATTAGCTGAGAGTAATTTGGCCTATGATTTTGATTTTAAATATCAAAAGGGTCCTGCTAGTGGGGAATGGACTTGTGTGGGCTTAGTTGAAAAGGTTTATGAAAGCGCCAATATTTCCAATCCCTTGGATATAAGTAAATTAGAATATGATTCTGATAAATATGCCATTGATATTACTCCCGATGGTTTTGATAATTTTAGTGTTATAAATAATGAGACGGGAGATTGTTTATCACGCAGTTTAGAATTTTCTAAAATATCGGCTGATCGGCGCACTCTTCTTCCTTTGCCAGAAATTTTTGGCTTTAATGCCGGAAAAGAATACAACGGTGAACGCTATTTCTTTTTTCCCTTAACTCAATATTTTCAGGAGAGTTTAGAGGAGGTGAAGGTAGATATTGATTTAGAAAGTGGTTTTTCTGATAATGAGGTTCGAGGTAAAATTCCAGAAGTGGCCATGATTTTTCGTTGGAGTTTGATAAATAATCCTAGTTCAGCTTTGAGAAATTTAGGGCATAAGATAGCATCTTTTTTTTCTAGTGGTGATTCAGTTTTAGCGCAAAATGATGAAATTATTCAAGAAGATGATTATAAGGAGGATGTTGATTCTGAATCACTATCCAAAAGCTCTAATAATTTTTTACAGAATTCTTCTAGTGAATCTTTAGATAGTTCTTTGAGTGAAGCACAGAGAGATACTTCTGATAGTTCTGAAGTAAAGATAAGTTTAGGCAAAGTTCAAAGTTCAATTTCTATTTCTGATGATTTAATTAATTCTGATCCTGTTTTATCTCCAGAAATATCAAAAGAAGAAGTATCTTCTGATCAGGACATTATTACTCCTGACTTAGAGCTTAATTCTGAAAAAGAACTTGATAATGATGACGCCCAAAAGCAAATTGTTTTAGAGGCGCTTAAGAAATTAGTAATTAGTAAAATTTATGCTACTGGTAATAATGATTATATTGAGATTTATAATCCCAGTAATCAAACTATTAATTTATCAGAATTAGATCTGAGGTTGTATAAGACTAAAACTAGTGCTAGTCCCTCATTAATTTCTCGTTTGGGTAACATAGATGATGCTTCGTATCCAGGGGGATTAGTTATTGCCCCTCAAGCTAGATACTTAGTTGTTCGTTCTTTAGCTGAAGATAATATTAAAAATAAAGCCCAAGCTATTGTTTCGCGCAATGATTTTAGTTTTACTGGCAATGGTTACACTATTTATTTGAGTAATGGAGTTGTTTCCAGTGATGACGATGTAGATATTATTGATAAGGTTGGTTATGGATCGGCTAAATATTTTTTACAGCAAGCTAGCCCTGAGATTTTGGATAATTATGTTTTAACTCGTCAGCTTGGAAATATCTCTAGCGTTAGTAAAAATAATTATCTGGATTTTACTTTAGTGGCTCTTCCTGGGGCTAATATTCCTTCTAGTGGTAGTTCCGGTAGTAGTTCTGCTAGCACTTCTAGTAGTAGTTCTGGTAACACTAATTCTAATAATAGCAGTTCTAATAACACTACTACTATTGCTACTAGTACCGATGTCTTTGCTACCAGCACTGAAAATATTGCTACTAGTACCACCGCCACTAGTACCGAGCCTCTTTTACCATTATTGATAAGTAAAATTTATACTACTGATAGCGATGATTATGTCGAAATTTATAATCCTAATAATCAATCTATCAATCTAGAAGAATCCGGGATTAGATTGTATAAAGCCAAAACCAGTTCTCCGTCTTTGATGATGCGCTTAGGAAATCTTAGTGATGGATCTTATCCGGGAGGTTTAATTATTTCTCCTTATGGTAAATATTTAATAGCTCGTTCATCAGCTTCAGATAGTATAAAATCTCAAGCTCAGGCTATTTCAGAAAGAAGTGAGTTTAGTTTAACGGGGGAGGCTTATACTGTTTATTTAAGTAATGATGCTGTTTCTGAAGATGATGATAGTGATATTATTGATAAGGTTGGGTATGGTTTGGCTAATTATTATTTTAATTCTCCGGCTTCAGAAATTTTTGATAATCATTTATTAGTGCGTAAAGCTACGGCTACGTCTTCTGTTTCGGATATGTCTGAGGGTGGTCAGCATTTTAGCTTAGGTCATGGTTTTAATTCTTGGGATAATAGTTCTGATTTTGTTTTGTTAAATTTAGGACCTGATATTCCTATAAATATTCCGGATAATAATCCAGCTTATTGTTTAAATCCAGGGATATATTCAGATAATATAATTCATCTTTGGCACTTAGATGAATGTTCAGGAACAAATACTCTTGACTTTGCTCAGGCCAAAAATTCTACTATTAATTCTCTTTGGCATGAAGGAAAGTTTGGTTGCGGGCTAAAACAATATTTTTCCGATAATCATTTACAGACAAACCTAGATAGCTCTTTTAATTCAAATAATTGGACTCTTTCTTTCTATTATAATAATATTTCTGATAATTCACGTCCTGAGATTAAATTTGCTAATTCTGTTTCTGGTGATTGGTCTAGAATTAGATTATATCCTGGCTATACCGATTTTTATAATATTCCCAAAGCTCCTAGTCGAGATTATAATTTAACTTGGCCTAATGATAATATTTGGCATTTGTTTACTTTGGTGGTTAATAAGCCCTTGAATTATTTAGCGATATATCGTGATGGGGAAGAGATTTATAGAATTGATTTAGATATTAATTTTTTTCCAGAAGTAGATGAGTTTTATATTAAAGGTGACAATGGTTATAATTTAATGGATGAAATTGCTATTTTTAATCGAGCCTTATCTCCTAGTGAAATTGCTAATATTTATAATTTAGAATTACCTTTAAATTGTAGCAATTGTAATCCCAATAGTTCTAATAATCCTAATAACAATCTTTTACAATTAATAAAGCATTGGGATTTTAATGAAGAGTCGGGGAATATTGCTTATGAATCTCTTTCGGGAAGCGATTTAAATATTGCTCCTGGGTCTCGAGTTAATTGTGGTAATAATGGTTATTTAAATTTATTACCCAATGACTTTTTAGTTAGCACTTCTTTTGATCCTCATTTTTATCATCAAGATTTATCAATGTCTTTTTGGTTGAGAAACAGTATGCCTTTAGACAATCCTGATTATCAATTTTTACTTAGTTTAATAAGTGATGATAAAAAGATGTTAGGTTTAGAGGGTTTAGGTTCCCAATGGTATTATTATTTTAATGATTTAAATTATATTATTGGAGATTTTAGTGATGATGTTTGGCACCAAATTATTTTATCTTATAATCTTTATTTACATCGTTTAAGTCTTTTTATAGACGGAGAATTAATAAATCGTTGGTTTCATCATTCTTTAGGGGGGTATTTTATGGAAAAAATAATTTTAGAGGTTAGTACTTCGGAATCTTATTATTTTGATGAATTAGGAATTTGGCAAGGAGCTTTTAGTGAGAGCGATGCTAATTCCTATTATAATAGCCAAAAATCAATTTTTATTGACTAAAATATTTGTTTTTGTTATGATTTCTAATAGAATTGCTGTTAAAATTATTATGTTTAATAGCAATTCTATTAGACTAAATAGATGATTACTGTTCTTATTATTTATAATTAGAGCAGAGGAAAGTCCGGACTCTCAATAGTTGATAGTGGATAACGTCCACCGCTTGATAATGCTTCGGTATTATGGAGTAGGGAAAGTGCCACAGAGACAATACTATTTTCTGCTTTTTAGCAGAGGAGAAAGGTGAAAAGTTGATTGAGGTCAATTTATTGGCTACAATCTTTACCCTTTGGTGACAAAGGTGTTATGGTAAACCCTATCAGAGAGCAAGAGTAAACCATGCTTTCGGGCATGACGAAAAGTAACTCGCAAGAGCTAATTAGTAATAATTAGCCTAGATAAATGATCATCACGAGGCTTCGGTCTCGGACAGAATCCGGCTTATTTTTTGGTCTTTTTTTATTATTTATTTATTTTATGAAAAAAATTGATTTGTTTTTTTCTTTTATCTTAGTTCCTTTGGATTTCGTTTTTTTGGTTTTGGCTGGAGTTTCGGCTTATTTTATTAGGTTTTCTAAGTTCACTACTGAAATTCGGCCTGTTATTTTTGATTTACATTTTTGGACTTATTTTAAGATAGTTTTATTTATTTCTGTTTTGTGGATAATAATATTCGCTTTCTCTTCGCTATATACCATGACTAGTCGTCGTTTAAGTCAAGAGATCTATCGTTTGTTTTTAGCTTGTTCGGCTGGTTTTGTTTTAGTTGTAATTTTAATATTTTTCCAAAGAGAATTATTTAGTTCTCGTTTTGTAGTCTTGGTCGCTTGGGTTTTAGCTGTATTATATACCGCCATTGGTCGCTCTATTATTTATTGGATTAGAAAAATTCTTTATTCTCAGGGAATAGGAATTAAAAACATTATCTTAGTTGGTTCTAGTAAAACTGGGGATAATTTAATTAGAGAATTTTTTAGTAAAAGATATTCTGGATTTAAAGTTGTTAAAAGAGTGCGTGATTTTTCTTTAGAGACTTCTAAAGAATTATCTGAGTTTATTGATAATTTTAATAAAGAAAACAGGCATAAAAGAGAAAGAATTGATGAAATTATTCAAAGCGATCCTAATTTAAGTAAGGTTGAGACCTTGCGTTTATATGATTTTGCTAACGAATATCATATTACTTTTAAATATGTAGCCGATTTATTAGAGGTTAAAGTTTTAAAAACTGAAGTTTCCGAGATGGCCGGAATACCAATTGTAGAGGTTAAGCGAACTACTTTAGATGGCTGGGGGAGAATCGTTAAAAGACTTTTTGATATTATTTTTTCTGGTTTAATTATTTTATTTTTATCGCCAATTATAATTATAACTATAATTTTAATTAAATTAGATTCCCATGGTCCGGTTTTCTTTTCTCGTCGTGATGATGGTTCTCCGGTTTTTCGGGTTGGGCAGGGAGGTAAACCTTTTTATTATTTTAAATTTCGTTCCATGATTCCTGGTACTGATAGCATGCGTTACAATGAATTATCTGATCGCAATCTTCGCAAAGATGGTCCAATGGTTAAAATTGAAGATGATCCGAGAGTAACTAGGGTTGGTCGCTTTATTCGTCGTTGGAGTATTGATGAATTACCAGAATTATTTTTGGTTTTTATTGGAAAAATGAGTTTAGTTGGCCCTCGCCCTCATTTACCTGAGGAAGTAGCTAAATACGAACAACATCATAAAAAAACTTTAACTATTAAACCAGGAATAACCGGATTAGCTCAGATTTCTGGTCGCAGTGATTTATTATTTGAAGAAGAGGTTAAATTAGATGTTTATTATATTGAAAATTGGTCATTATTATTAGATTTAGCAATATTATTTAAAACTCCTTTGGCTATAATTAGAAATAGAAAAGCCGAATAATATAAAATTATGAAAGTAGCTTTAGTTCATGATCATTTAGCTCAAGATGGAGGAGCGGAAAAGGTTTTAGAGGTTTTTACTAAAATGTTTCCTTCTGCTCCTATCTATACTTTGCTTTATGATAAAAAAAACGTCATTCAGCGTTATCCTAATCGCCGTATCGATGCTTCTATTATTCAAAAAATGCCTGGTGGGGTTCGATTTTATCAATGGTATCTACCTTTTATGCCTATGGCGGTAGAGTTTTTTGACTTACGCGCTTATGATGTAGTGCTTTCTGATACTAGCTCTTTTGCCAAGGGAGTTATTACTCCGCCCTCTACTACTCATATTTGTTATTGCCATACTCCCACTCGTTATTTATGGAGTGACACACATCAATATATCAATGAATTAAAGTATAATAAATTTTTAAAAAAAATTGCTTCATTTATTTTGAGTCGTATTAGAATTTGGGATCGTTTAGCTGCTGATCGAGTAGATTTTTTTATTGCTAATTCTAAAACAGTTCAAGAAAGGATTAAAAAGTATTATAAAAGAGATTCAGTTGTTATTTATCCACCAGTAGAAATTGATAGATTTGTTATTTCTAAAGATTTAGAAGATTTTTTCTTGATTGGTTGTCGTTTAGCTGCTTATATGAGAGTAGATTT
>JAQVFY010000030.1 GCA_028696995.1 Patescibacteria group bacterium | reverse complement strand
CCACGTCCAGCCAAAACTTCGAAAAAACAGCCATTATCACAACCTAAATCCAAAATTTTATCATCTGGACTTATTTTTAAATCAGTCACAATTTGATAAATTGCCTCTTTCATCGGTTTTTTTCTGGTTTCTGAAAAATCTAAAGCTATTTTCTCATAACCTTCTTCAACAATTTTTAATAAATATTTTTCAGCTTTTTTATTCATTACTTTAAAAATTTTAAATTAAATATTCTTTATGACGAAAATTACTAACCGGCTCATAATTATCATTTTCAGAAAAACCTCTTAAACATTGATCACATTTACCACAATTTTTAACATCCTGTTCGCCAAAATAACGTAAAATATAAGCTTGCCGACAACCAGAAAAATAAGCATAATTTTCCATTTCATCTAGACGTCTTTCAGCATTTTTTAATTTTTCCTTCAAAGCTTTAAAATCCAATTTTAAATCTTCACCGGCCACTCTTTTCAAAATTCTAATTTCAGTCCCTCGAAAAGGTGGACGATATTCTATCAAATCTTTTTCTACTAAATTTTTTATCAATCGTAAAATAGAATCTTTTTTAATATTAATGATATTAGCAACATCATCTAAATTTAACTCTGCCCCTTTTTCAATTTCATTTTTAAACTTATCATATAATTTATTTAAAGCTTCGATCTGAACTTTAGCCCGAGAACTAAGAGAAGATAATAAAGAATTAAAATCTGCTTTAATTTTCAAAAAAGCTTGTCCATTTTTATCATTAGGACGAGATAAATAACCCTCCTTTTCTAAAATTTTTAAAGCAGTTCCAATAGCCATCTCCGGAGCATTAACAGATAATTCTTTAATTAACTCGGAATAAGTTATTAAAATTGACTTTCCTGTAGAATTAAATTCATCTCCGCCTAAATTATCTTCCTTTTCTAATAATTTTTCATAAACATCAATAATCGTTTCGGGATCAGGATTGTCTCCCTTAATAAAAAACTCGCGTAAATATCTATCGCTTGGAGAATATAAAAGTAAGCATAAACTAGGGAGACCATCTCGCCCAGCTCGACCAGCTTCTTGATAATAAGCCTCCACGGTCCCAGGAATATCATGATGAATAACGAAGCGAATATCTTTCTTATTTATTCCCATACCAAAAGCGTTGGTAGCAACTACTACCTGAGCTTGACCGGACATAAAACTATTTTGTACCCACTCCCGACTATCGCTATCCATCCCAGCATGATAAGCTACAGCTTCAATTCCATTCTCTAAAAGTTTTTCTAATATTTCATCAGCCTTAGCTCGTGTCCCAACATAAACAATTCCCGAACCACCAGCTGAACTAGAAATAGCGTCTAAAATAAAATCGATCTTGCGATTAGAAGAACAATGAATAACTCCAAGCTGAATATTTTCTCGAGCAAAACCAGTTACAATCACTTCTGGATTTTTTAAACTCAATTGTTTAATAATATCATGTCGAACCTCAATTGTCGCTGTCGCTGTAAGAGCTACCACTGTTGGATTTTTTAAAAATTCAATAACACCTTTTAATCTTAAATAGCTAGGACGAAAATCATGACCCCATTGACTAATACAATGAGCTTCATCAATAGCAAAAAGTGATATTTTTAATTGACTCAGAGCTTCTAAAAAAGGTTGGCTATAAAATCTCTCTGGAGCCACATAAACTATCTTGTAGAAACCGTTTTTCACTTGTTCTAATCTCTGATTAGTTTCTGACAATGAAATAGAAGAATTAATAAAAGTAACTGGAATCCCTAGTTCTATTAAAGAATCAACCTGATCTTTCATTAAGGCAATCAATGGAGAAACTACAATAGTCACGCCGTCTAAAACTAAAGCTGATAACTGAAAAATCAAAGATTTACCACCTCCGGTGGGCATAATAACCACAGTATCCTTACCAGATAAAATATTATCAATAGCTATCTCCTGTCCCAAGCGAAAATTAGAAAAATTATAGTATCTTTTTAATAGCTCTTGAATTTTTTCTTTTTTTGTGTTATGTTTATTTAAACTATTCATTTTATTTTTTTATAGAAAAAGGAGGAAAAAATATGAAAAGAAGAAATAGTCAAAAAGAAGGAGAAAACTTAAAAACCACTCCCCCCTACGAAGAACCTAACACTACTTCATTGTTAATAACAATTATAATAGTATTAATTGGTTCAGGAATATTTACACTATTATATTTAATAATAAAAAACATTAAATAAAAGTGCTAAAAATACCAATAATATAAAAGAGTTCCGGCTCTTTTTTTAATTTAAAAACTATTATTTCTTAAATAAATACGCCTGCAAAACATTTTTCAATAAACAAGCTATTGTCATCGGACCTACTCCCCCCGGAACAGGAGTAAAATATCCTTCTAATTTCTCAATGTCAGCTTTTTTTATATCTCCTAAAACCTTATTTTCAAGCTTAGTAATTCCAATATCAATTAAAATCATTTTATCTTTTAAAAAATTTTTATCAATAATTTCTGGTTTCCCCATAGCAGTTATTAAAATATCATTTTTTTTAACCCTCTTATAAAGATTTTTCTTTTTATCTTCTTTTCCATTTTTTAAAATATTTTCTAATTCTTCTTTTTTAATAAAATCAAGTCTTGCTCCTTTACTTAAAAGAAAATCTGCCATCTCATTTTTAAAAACATTAGAATTACAAAAAAGAAAAACTTTTTTATCTTTTAAATTGATTTTACAGTCAGCCAAACTGTGATCTACCGACAAAACAACTGGGGAAAATAAAAATTTATCTTTACTTTGAGAAAAACCATCAACATCTTTTTCTGGTTTTATCATTTTTAAAATTTTATCCGTGTTAAATTTTTTGGGTAATGGTAATTGAACTAAAATTCCATCAATTTCTTCATCTTGATTTAAAAAATTTATAGTGTTAATAATATCCTCCTCGCTGTCAGCTTCACTTATCAAATACAGGCTAGTATCAACGCCAATTTCTTTGGCTGATTTTTCTTTTAAAGACACATACAATTTAGAGTCCTCTCTTTCACCAACTAAAATAACAGCTAAGCCCGGTCGACGTTGTTCTTTTTTTGCTAATTCAAAAATATTTTTTGCTAAATCATCTTTAATTTTTTCAGCAATTTTTTTACCATCAATTATTTTCATTTTTTATTCTTATTAATTCAAAATTTTATTTCTATTTTTTATAAATAGGAAATTTTTGACATAAATCCTGCACCTGTTTCTTTATTTTTTCCAATTTTTCATCATCATCTTTGTTTTTTATGGCTTCATCTATTAATTCTACTAAAAATAAAACTTCTTCTTCTTTAAATCCTCTGGTAGTGATGGCCGGAGTTCCGATTCTAAGTCCTGAAGGGCGCATTGGTGGAGCGGGGTCGTTGGGAATAGTAGAACGTGAAACAGAAATACCAACTTTTTCTAAAACTTTTTCAGCCTCTAAACCAGAAATGTTTTTATTTCTCAAATCAATAACCATCAAATGATTATCTGTTCCACCAGAAATAATTTTATAATCTTTTTTAATAAATTCCTCCGCCATTTTTTGAGCATTTTTTATAATTTGCTGACAATATATTTTAAATTCCGGATCTAAAGCCTCTTTAAAAGCCACGGCTTTAGCAGCGGTAATATGATCATGCGGTCCACCCTGCATCCCTGGAAAAACGGCTCTATCTACTTGTTTAGCGAATTGCTCTTTACATAAAATAAAAGCCCCGCGCGGTCCACGTAAGGTTTTATGAGTCGTGCTAGAAATAACATCAAAATATGGAACCGGGCTATCTAAAACGCCCCCAGCAATTAATCCGGCAATATGAGCAATATCAGCAAAAGTATAAGCCCCAACTTCATCAGCAATTTCTTTAAAACGCTTCCAATCAAGATTTCTAGAATAAGCACTAAAACCCGCTACTATCATTTTTGGTTTTTCTCTTAAGGCAATTTCTCTCACCTTTTCCATGTCTATAAAACCATTTTCTTCTACTTCATATTGAACAAAATCATATAAACGACCTGAAAAATTCACTCCATGACCGTGTGACAAATGCCCACCATGATCTAATTTTAGACCCAAAACCTTATCTCCAGGCTCTAAAAAAGCCATATAGACAGAAGCATTAGCTGGAGAACCAGAAAGCGGTTGAACATTGACATGTTCAGCCCCAAAAAGTTGTTTTAGTCTTTCTATTGCTAAAGTTTCCACCTCATCAATAATTTGATTTCCTCCATAATATCGCTTGCCACTATAACCTTCACTATATTTATTATTCAAAACCGAAGACATAGCCTCTAAAACCGCCATCGAAGCATAGTTTTCCGAAGCAATCAACTCAATCTCATTTTCCTGCCTTTCCTCTTCTTTCTCTATTAGTTTATACAAAAATTCATCACTAGAACTTAAATTTTTATTTTTATTCATATCAATAAATTATTAAAAATAAATCAAAAATTAACCTAAATTAAGGGTCAATAACAATCTTATTGTAAAGCAAAAAAGACTTTGTGTCAAAAGTCTTTTTTAAAAAATATATAAAAATTATAGATCTCAAAAAACTTAAAAAATTTTTTTCACCATATAAGTATCTTTCAACTTATACCCCAATTTCCGATAATAGCTACGAACTCCGACCCCAGAAATGACGGCCATTGATTTTACTCCAGAATTTTTAGCAATTTTTTCTGCTGTAATCATCAACTTTTTTCCTAAACCACTATGCTGAACTTTTTTACTTCCTCCCACTGGAACTAATTGACCATAAACATGAAGCTCTCTAATTATAGCCGGAAAAATTTTATTATCCTTATCAATCCGCAGGCGACAAAAACCATATAAACTTTTTTTATCTTTACTATCAAAACTAATAAAATACTCGTCTCCAGCAGAAGCGCGGTATTTTAAAATATTTAAATTTATATTTTTTTTATTAATAAGCCCATCTTTAATTTCCCGACAACGAATACAATTACATTTTATACCCTTATCCTTCATCACCTGGCGTAAATTAGTAATTTTATTTCCAGCCTCAATTGATTCCCCTGGAATATCGCGAATTAAACGAATAATCCTGGTATAAATAGGGGTGTTTTTTTTACAGTCAATAATAATTTTTTCCAACTCTTTATCCGAATATGGTTTATACTTCCCCTGTCGCCACCATTTATAGAGCAAACTATCCTTAACCACTGTAGTGGGATAAAATTTAATTTGATCAGGCTGAAAATCCTCACTGTTATATATCTCCTTATACATCTCAACATCTTTTTTAGGGTTAGAACCGGGCAAAGCCGGCATAAAATGATAAGTAACCTTAAAACCAAATTGTTTCAACTTTTTAGTTGTCTCAATAATTTTGGCAACATCATGTCCCCGTTTATTTAATTTTAAAATATCATCGTCAATGGCCTGAACACCGATTTCTACTCGAGTACAACCCAGCTCGCGCATTTGCCATAATTCTTTATCATCAATATAATCAGGACGAGTCTCTAAGGTTATTCCAATAATATTATACTTTGATTTTTCGTTCTTAGCTTGTTCTTTATATAAATATTTTTTTAAATCAACTAAAGATATTTTATTAGAATAAATATTTTTAGAAAATTCATTAAACTTTATTATTTTTTCACTTTTAGTTATTAAAATCTTTTCTTTTATTTTCTGATAATCATTGACCGCCTTAAAACAATTTAGAATATACCAATATTTATATTTTTCCGGCAAATAACTCCAAGTTCCACCAATAACAATTAACTCAATTTTATTAGGCTCATGTCCATTATTTTCTAACGCCCGAAGACGAAAAATAGTTTGTAAATAAGGGTTAAAGTCTAAACGCAAAGCTCGCATCACCGCTGGCTCATTTGGCAAATAACTAACTGGAACATCAGTTCTTTTAGGACAGTAGGCGCATTCCCCTGGGCAAGGATAAGGTTTGGTTAAAACTGCCACTGGAGCAATCCCCGACAAAGTTCTAACAGACCTCTTCTTTAAAAGAGAAAGAAAAAAATTATGATATTTTTTTAACCATTCTTTTTCTATTTTATCTTCTTTTAATAATAAAAAATATTCTCGTAAAATATCCGAATTTAATAGCAGGGGAAAACCATATTTCTTAGATAGCAAACGCTTAAAAATAGATAAATCCCCGTCTTTCTTGATTTTCTTAATATTTTCTATAATATCCAGAGTTGCTTGTCTCATATTTTTGCGCTATAATAAAAATGTTTTAAATATTATTTATTTAATTATAACTTAAAAAACTAATCAAGTATAGTCGCCTTAAAATTTTTTAATTAAAATTATTAAAAATTATAAGGTTCCAAATTTTATGAAAAAAATTCATTTTTTATTGATCCTTCCTTTTTTTCTATTAACCCCTCTAATTTCTCAAGCTTATGTAAGTAAATCTAGTGATTTTATTTATGTCGGAAAAGATGAGGTTGTAGAAGGAAATCTATATTTTCAAGCTAAAAGTGTTACTATTGAAGGTCAGGTTCTAGGCGATGTTATTGGAGTCGGATCAAATCTTCAAATAAACGGCCAAGTAAAGGGCGATGTTATTGCTATTTCTCAAAACATTAATATCTCAGGAAAAATTGATGGCAATCTTCGTGTCATTTCTAACGCTGTTGATATTTCTGGAAATATTGGTAAAAATACCAATTTCATCGGAGAATCTCTAGCCCTATCCCAAGGAGCTACTATCGGTCAAGATCTTTTATTAATAAGTGTCAATTCTGAAATCAACGGATTAGTTAAAGAAAATTTTCATGGAATGTCAGGAAATACAGTAATTAGAGGTGAAATTGGAAAAAATGTCAATCTTAAAATAGACAAAGTTAAAAGAAAAAAATATTCTAATATCTTAAAACTAGAAGAATCCTCGATTGTGGGAGGAACTATAAATTACCAAGGAGGAAACGATATTATAAAAAAAGAAGGAAGTATCACTGGAGAAATAAACAAAAAAGAACCCCGTAAAAGCTCTCGTCAAATTCCTAGCTCTAATAAATTCATTTATTCCATTGCTTCTGTTTTTTTAACAGTCTTAATTTTAAATATCTTATTTAAAAAACAAATTAAAAAATTAAAAGAAATTTCCCGCCAAGAAAATTATAAAAATATGGGACCAGGAGCTATAATATTATTCTTAACTCCTATTGCTATAATTTTAGCCATGATTACAATTATTGGCCTTCCTTTAGCCTTATTAGCCCTAGCCTTATGGCTAATATTATTGTTTTTTAGTAAAATTATTTTTGCCTTAACCCTAGGAGAATGTTTTTTTAAACTACTTAAGAAGGAAAAAGCTTCTTGGCAATTAAAAGCTTTAACTGGAATAGTTTTAGCTTGGCTACTTTTTGCCCTGCCCTTTATTGGCTGGTTATTCTCTTTAATAGCCACATTAATAGGAATAGGAGCTTTTTATTATTTAATAAAAAACAAAAAATATGACAACCAATCCATCCATTTTTAAGGCTTACGATATTAGAGGCATTTACCAAAAAGACTTAGACGAAGAAACGGCCTATCAATTAGGTCTAGCCTATATTGAACTCTTAAAAAAAGATTCTAAAAACAAAAAAAGTGATTTTAAAATAGTAGTGGGCAGTGACATGCGCCTCTCCTCCCCAAGTCTTAAAAAATACCTAATAAAAGGACTTTTAGATGCTGGCGCCAATGTTATTGATATTGGTTTAACCTCAAC
>JAQVFY010000029.1 GCA_028696995.1 Patescibacteria group bacterium | reverse complement strand
TATCTAAAAAAGATACAAAGCAGGAAGTTTCAGCTGGCATTAGGGGCAATACTAACGTCTATCGGTATGGCACTTCAGGGACAACTAGACTGGACACAAGCAATTGTTGCAATAGTTATTACAGCTCTTGCTTACATAGGAGTAGAGGGTGCAATAGATGTCGCTTATGCCAGAAAGGAGAGTTAATACTCTCCCCGGGGAGGGGGAATTTATCTTTTTTCGCCCCCTCTGGAGAGAGTGGATAACTCTTGTTGATTATCATTGAGTGGTGTAGTAAGATCAATGTATGATCATACCAAGCCGAGCAGATTCACAACTTAATAAGATGATGAAAAAGTATCACCATCTTTATACAGTAGGTGGAAAAAGACACCGACCGGACAAATGTAAAGAATATCTATTAAGGAGTGCATTAGAGAAGGCGTATAGATTAGGAGTAGAAGACGGAAAATAGATTACAAAATAGTCTTATCATCTGAAACGATACTCAAAATTAGTCCTCACGACCCTCTTGGTTCTTTCGTCAGTAGTGAGCCAGACAAGCGGAAGGGGTGAAGAGATAGAGAGGACTATACATATTCAGCAGGTAGATGATATGCCGATGTATTGTGATAATACCCTGCTACCGATAAGTTATACACCGATTAAGCCCACAATAAGTGGGAATCTGGTGTTTACGGATTACGACCACATCATTTCAAAGTATGACTGGGACAGTCGGCTTATGAAGGCAATCTTTTATGCCGAGAGTCAGCTAAAACCCAACGCCGTAAACGCCAAAGACAGACACAAAGGTTGCTCTGGAAGTTATGGAATAGCCCAGATAGGTTGCGTCTGGTTTGGCAAGCACGGTCTTAATTGGGACAATTGGAGTGACCCAGAAACCAACATCAGAGTTGCTTATGAGATATACAAGGAGCAAGGACTCAATGCTTGGGGGGTTTATAGAAATGGGAGTTATTTGAAATATTATTAAGGGCAGGAATAGAGAATGTTGGATACAACATACGAGGGTGCAATTCCCTCCCTGCTCACACTTGACAGTCAGATTAAAGCAGTGTATCATTGGAATTGCTCGTGGGATGTTTCGTCTATATGCCAGTGTGCTGTGGACACCAGCTGGGATTCTTACCACGAGTAACTGACAATAAATCCCAACGACTTGCTTCAGCCATTACGTATGATGTAAGCGTTGGTAACGAGAGTCCTCACTATTGGACTCTTGTTTTTTGGAAAATCAGTTCTTCAGGATTCGCCTTTTAAGGAATATTATTATGATTAGATGATATAAGGAGCAGGGAAAGGCACCAAAACGGCTTAAAAGGGGCGTTTTGTCAATTTAAAGAGAGACCAGAGAGAAAGATAGACCCTGCATTTTGTGGTAAAGACGGATCAGGGGCGTGATCACTACTTTATGATCCGGGTGGTGTTGATTTATTTTCAGGGTGGTGTAAAATTAAATTATGGCGAAAATATTTACAAGCGAATTGAATAACCTTGACTCCGGAGGAGTGATGCTTATGAGCTTGCTTGTTAGCTCTCGCCAGGCATCACTCCTTTTGGGTCAAGAGGAATTGACAAAAAAGAAAGACTGAGGCAAAATGAAACTATGGAAAATGCGATACTACAATTAAATATAATTATCAACCCAAAAGGGAGCAAGATCGCCTGTATCGGGCATTCCAGTCTTGCTCCCTTTGAGGTGGATACAAAGTGATATGGAAAAAGAACAAGAAATGTTAAATCCCGAAGCAGTCGCTCAGTTCTTAGCCGATAAAGGAATTATATCAATGGAGCAGGTGGAGAACTTAGTTGAGCCCTCTCTCTTCGTGATAATCCCAATGAGTGTTAAAGAGAGAAGAGATTTATCAGCGAATGCTAAGCTACTGTACGGGGAAATAATGGCACTAGCTAGAAGAAAAGGATTCTGTTATGCCACTAACCAATATATTGCTGAAAGAATGGGACTAGCTAAAAGCAGTATTACGGCGATCATAAGGGAGTTAAAGAATAAGAACCTCATAAAGGTAGAGATTAGAAGAGTAAAAGAGGGGACTTATCGGAGAATAACAATCAACCCTGTGAACTATCAAACTGGAGAAATAGTAGAGGAAAAAGAGGATAGGGGGTTGTTAAAGAACGATAGGGGGGTCAGCCAGACAGAGGAGGGGGGGTCAGCTGTTGAGGGTAGTCAAAAGAGATATAGACAAAGAGATATAGACAATAAGAGTATCTCTAAAGAGATACAGGCAAAGCCTGATTCCTACGGAAATAAAGATATTAATAAGATATATGATTATCTTAAAGAGAAGATATCAGGAACTCCGGATGGAACGATCAAAGAAAACCGTAGATTCGCCAAACTACTGTTGGACAAGTTCAGGAAAGATTACCCTAATCACGATCCAGCTGAAGTAGTATGCACTTTGATAGACATATCAGCCAGAGATGACTTCCATTCCAAAAACTCAACCAGCTTCAAATATCTATATTACAACTCGCAGAAAATCATCAAAGCGTTCAAAGGTCGAAATAATAAATACATTAAATTATGAAAAACGTAACAAAAAACTTAAGGATCATCGTCACTCGTTCAGGAATGGAAATACCAATTGAAAATGAAAGACTAACATTAGAATATAGAAAGAAATTGGATCAGATGCAGGGGTTTATTCATATCGATGGAGAAGATATCAACATTAAGGATATCGTCGGAACGTTCAAGCCGGATACGGTTGATGCGATGCATCGCCGAAAGAGAGGCGAGTGGCAAGATGAAAATGGTCAATGGTATAGCCGAGACGTTCATCGATGCCCTGGATGTGGTAATATAATACCCAAAGGCAAGGTCTGCGGCAATTGTTAATTGAACTAAAAAATAATATGAGACAAACAGGATTCACAAGACAACATTGGCAAAATCTCAAAGACATTGGAATGTTTTCCAGTTTCCCTTCTTATGATGATTACAAGAAAGCCAGAGACGCTGAAGACGCTAAGAGGTATGACGAACCAATCGAGGTGAAACCAGTAAAAAAGACTCCAAAGGAATCGGGACTGAAAAACAAGTGGAAAACAATGATCGTCAGCAAGAAAGACTATTCTAAGCACTATTCAAAGATTGATGCATACAAATTAGTCAAGGAAGACAAAGATCAATGCGAGATCGGATTTTATACCACATACAAAGATCCGGACAAAGCGAATGATCAAATCAAAGTCAGCGAAGCGAAAGAAGAGACAGTTGTAATGGGCGAAGTCTTTCCAGTCGTTCCAGATATTGAAGAAGAAACCCCAGAAGACGAGGAGTATGAAAAAATAGCCAAAGAGAGACTGAGGGATATGAGAGAGAAGAACGAACCCATTCGGTTAGAAGATATCCCTTTTTAGCAATGAAAATATCATTCGCAATAATGATGCACCCCAGCAGAGAAAAGTTCTTACCCTATCTTAAAGATAAGTTAGGAGATATTCCGGTATCAATGGACAGGGGTATTAGTATATGGGACACGTCAAAAAGAGCGTGGCTAAAATACAACAAAACAGCAACGCATCATTGCGTCATTCAAGACGATGCCATAATCGGAAAGGACTTTATTAAGAGAGCAGAAGAAGAGATTAAGAAACACCCAGACATTGCCATTAGTTTTTATAGGGGGTGGAGAAGAAATGTTACTGCAGAAATGATTGATGAATGGACCAAGAACGGTGGATATTTAACAAATTGGTTGAGCTGGGGGCTGGCAGTATGTCTTCCGGTAGGACACATTGAGGCAATGATCAAGAACGGAGAAGCAATGCCTAAAAGATATGAAAATCACGATGATACGAAGATAGCTAAATACTTGACTAAAAATAAAATAAAGGTCTGGTATCCAATTCCGTCTTTAGTAGATCACCGGACAGACGAAGTAAGCTTAATTCAAAAAACGAACTCGCCAAGAAGAAAGGCAGTATCGTTTGTTGGAGAATAATATGGATGTAGTATATTTCGTAGATAGCAGAACCAGAAATTTTAGACCATTAAGGTTATCTATTAAGAGTCTAAGAAAGAACATCAGTGCAAGAGATATTTATTTAATAGGAGTAAAGCCGGAAGGAGTTGAGGGGGTAGAGATGAAATATGACGACAGAAACAAAAAGATTTACCATAACGCCAGAAACAAATTAAGAATGGCTATTGGGAATGAAAAGATATCAGAGGACTTTATCCTGATGTATGATGATGTTTATCTCTTAAAAGAAATGAAAGAACTACCCTATTATCATCTCGGAAAAATAAAGGATTTCGTAGAAGATAAAAATAAAAGATCAGACTTCATCTCGCCATTCTGGAGGAATGTTATCAGAAGTATGAATAGGATGTTTCCAGATGGCTATTTTTATGAAAGCCATTCCCCAATAATTTACAACAAGAAAAAACTCCAAGAAGCTTTTGAAAAAAAATCAAAGATGGGTAGATCAACTCTAAGAACATTTTATTGTAACTATTGGAAAGTTAGTGGAGTGGGAACGAAGGACTTTAAGATTTACAAGAAAGAAGATTTTGACAGCTGGGACAAGCCGATCGTATCAACCAGCACAACAACTGAAACAACCAAGATATTAGACCAAATAGAGCAAATGATATGAATATAGAAAAAAACATACATCAATTATGGATTGGACCAAAACCAGCGCCAGTTAAGTGGATGAAGACTTGGCAATCCAAAAACCCAGATTGGAACTACATTTTATGGGATAACAAGAAAGTATTCAGCAGAGACTGGATCAACCACGAGATGATGACCTTCTACGCACATCGCAATGGTTGGCACGGAGTAGCAGATATCATCAGATACGAGATCCTTCACGAATACGGAGGATTTATGCCAGGAGCTGACAGCGAGTGTTTACATCCAATAGATGAGTTATTTGAAAACGATCACGAATTATTCGCAGTCAGGTGTAGAGGCGATATAAAGGACTGGGCAAGAGTGGACAGAAAGCCTATAACAGAAGTTCCGGTATTCTTAAGAGATAGAGATGATGTAGCGATCGCTCCAATCTACGCCAGTAAAAAAGGCAACGACTTTATGATGAAACTCATTGAAGGACTAAAAGACAAAACAGACAATAAAGTTAAGCTGGGTCCGCCCTGGAAGACAACTGGAAATGTTTACTGCTCCGAAATGGTAAAGAAGCACAACCCTAAAATAATGATCTGGCCAATGCATTACTTCATCCCCTATCATCCAGTAACCGCAGAAGCAAAGAACCCTTATGAGTATATCGGCAATGGTAAAATCTATGCTAAGCACTTCTGGGGGACTACTCGCAGGTGTTACAACGAGGGAAGAGAATAGTAACACTTGACAATAATTAAACAATAATATAGAATGAGGTTAGTTAATAAAAAGTAAAATGAAAGATCAGAAAATCAAAAAAACAAAACGAGAAGAGATTGATGCACGGAAGAAAAAGGCGAAGGAACTCTACGAGCAAGGATTTACAACCAGAGAGATCGGTCGGATGTTAGAGAGGTCTCACGGCTGGGTTTCGCTCGTCATCAATGAGTGACGTGGAGAACTAACACTTGACAAGAATTGAGCGATGTGATAATGCAGAGTTAGATAGAAAAAAGGTCGGCGATTAAAAAATAACAAGCAATATAAAAATGAAAAAAACAATAACATTCATCGTCTCTGCTATAGCACTCATTCTTCTAATGGATATGCTTTTTTGCGGACTATGGATTGTATCCGGTCAAGCACCGCCGAGCGATGGTCCATTCTTCGGAATGATCACTTGTAAGGGGCTAAGGTTAATTTTAAATAAGTAACAAAGAAAAAAAGATGAGCAAGAAAAAAGGAACAGAAGTAAAAGAAGCAAGAGGGATAACAATTCAGGGCCAGCCAGTCAATGAAGTATCTCTCTTAATTGAAAAGGCGATTGAGAATCAGCTCCCAGTAGAAACAATGGAGCGACTCTTCGCCCTAAGCCGAGAGGTCAAGGCAGATAACGCCAGAGAAGCATTCGTGCAGGCGTTAGCCAGATTTCAAGAGGATTGTCCGATCATAAAAAAGACAAAGTCCGTAATGAACAAGGACGGCAGGACAATTAGGTATTCCTACGCACCCTTAGATTCAGTTATAGAGCAAGTCAGGAATGTCTTACACAAAAACGGATTCGCCTACACTTGGGATTCACTCCGAGAAGACGAACATATCAAGGTTATATGTAAACTAACTCACAATCTCGGACATTCAGAGCAAAGCACCTTTGATATCCCAATTGTGAAGTCCGAGTATATGTCATCGCCTCAAACTTATGCGACAGCCCAGAGTTACGCAAAGAGATATACTCTATTAAATGTCTTAGGAATAGGAACGGCTGATGAGGACAACGACGCACAAGACACCGACCGAATACAAGAAGCCAAGGATCCAAAAGCAAGGATTATATTCCTACTTAGGAGCTTAGGGGTTGAAGCCAAAACTAAAGAAGAATACGAGGCGGCGATCAAAGATAAAACCAAGTTAGTATTGGCCCCCCGGAACTTCAAAGAAATCATCAGCCGGCTTGAAATAATAATTAGCGAAAAGCAAGGACTATGAAAAAAATACAATTCGAGCATAAAGAAGATTGGCTTCATTACCGGGCGGGTAAGATTACCGGCACAAGACTCAAAGACCTCATCGTGAAGAGAGGCACAAAAAAGAAGATAGGATTCTACGAGATCATCGCCGAACGGATCGCAATTCCGATCACTGAAGATTATATGCTACGAGGAGCAGAACTTGAAGCCGACGCAATAGCAAGATTTGAAAAAGAAACGAAGAAAAAGGTCGACTCTTCGTTAGTCTTATGGGAGAGAGAGGATGATCCAGATATCGCAATAAGTCCAGACGGATCAATCGGGGAGACAGAAGCAATTGAAGTTAAGTGTTTATCTAACGCCAGACACTTAGAAGCTTATCTTACCCAGACCATTCCGCCAGAGTTTGAATATCAGATCCTTCAATACTTTATAGTCAACGATAAAATCAAGAAACTCCACTTTGTATTCTATAACCCAGCAATGCCGATTGATTATTTCAGTATGGTGATCAACCGAAAAGACATTGAAGATCAGATCACCGAATGCTTAGAGATTCAACGAGAAGCACTAAAAGAGATAGAGAAGATTCAAAAAGACTTAACATTCTAAAATGACATTCAAGGCGAAAATCAAAAATGGAAAGATGGAGTTTGAACAGAGATATTTGAAGTTCTTTTATAATCTCATCAGAAAATTGGAAGGAGAGTATGTCCGGGTAAGCATTGAAAAGTGGAAAGAAAAGAGAAGTGATAATCAGAATCGCTACTACTGGGGAGTAGTCCTGAAGATGTTATCAGATGAGACAGGACATCACCCAGACGAACTCCACGAAGCATTTATTAAGAAGTTCTTGAGCCACAAGGTAATTCTCGGCGAGGTGGTATCAGAGAGAAGTTCCAGCTTAACAACGACCGAGTTTGAGGAATATATGTCCAAGATAAGAACATTCGCTTCACACCCGGACGAAGGATTAAATACTTTCATTCCATTACCGAACGAAGCACCGGTAGGTTTCGCTTATGATTCGAAACAGTTGAAGCCACGAAGAATTAAAATAATAAAACTATGAACAAGAATAGTTCTAAATCTAAAATATCAAATAAGATAGCAGAGCTAGAGAGATGTAAAGAAACGATAAGTAATATGAAATTTATTAAGTATATGGAGGGAGACCAGATGAAC
>JAQVFY010000028.1 GCA_028696995.1 Patescibacteria group bacterium | reverse complement strand
CACAAAGTGCTTGGGGTGTACCTTGAATACATTCATTATTTGAAAATCCTTCCGCTGTAGCTACTGGAATCTCTGCTGCCCTGCGCCAACAAAAAAACAATAAAACTAAAGTTGTAGTTATGGCTGGTGATGGTGGAACTTTTGATATCGGCCTAGGACTCATCAGTGGTATGTGGGAAAGAAAAGAAAATATCCTATACATCTGCTACGACACCGAAAGTTATTCTAATACTGGTTTTCAGGCTTCCGGAGCTACTCCCTATGGAGCTCATACTAGCACCTCCCCTAAAGGAGATTGTAAAATAGAAAAAAAACTTTGCAATACTATTGGTAATCAATATCAGAAAAAAGATATGATTAGAATTGCCTTAGCTCACGATGTTCCTTATGTAGCTCAAAGCACTGCTGGTTATCCAGATGATATTTACAATAAAGTAAAAAAGGCTCAAGAGATAAACGGACCAGCCTATATCCAAATTCTATGCCCCTGTGTTCCTGGCTGGGGCATAAAAACTGATGAAGCCGTAGAAATTGGAAAAATGGCCGTTCAAAGCGGATTATACCCATTACTAGAATATGTAAATGGAAAAATTACAAATAAAAGTGAAACATCAAATCAAGCCTCTACAATAAAGAAGGAATATTTAAAAAAACAAAAACGATTTAAACATCTTTATTGAGTCTATATTAAATCTATGAAAAATCTTATTAAAAAAAGTTCAAAAAAATATGTAATTTTTTTTATTATTTTTTTGTTTATAGGATTTAATTTTAAAACTAATCTTTCTAGGGCAAATAATGACAACTGGACTATGCCAGATTATACCTGGGAAGTAGAAGATATTGGAAAAATTGATGATGCCGAAGTTGATCCAGCTATAAGACAAGGAACTTATAATCCCAATGAAAAAGGAAAAACTCCCGATCTTAACCCCTTAGGAAATTTACAAATAAAAATACCGGGATTAGACGAAATCGCAGCTAAACATCCTATAAAATGCGAAGGTGAAGAAGAAAATCAAGTCTGTAAAATTCCTTGGATAGCTATTTATATTCATGCTATCTATAATTATCTATTAGGAATAGGAGGAGTCCTCGCTGCTATTGTTTTGATGGTAGCCGGGGTTTTATGGTTAGTATCGGCTGGAAATGCTAGTAGAGTTACTCAAGCTAAAAATCTAATAACTGGAAGTATTACTGGCTTATTAATCCTTTTCACTTCTTATATTATCTTGTATCAAATTAACCCGAATTTAATAGGATTAAAATATATTGAACTGGAAACAATAGACTTCTACGATATACCAGAAGAAGCTCAAATACTTGCTCCATCAGCCGGGCCCTCAAATCATGGAGTTCCTCTATACTATCAATGCAGTGATTCGGGTAAAAAAATACTGTACCATAGCAAAAATTCTAAGTGCCCCGACTTAAAAGACTATATAAAAATATATGGAACACAAGCCAGTCCTATTGGTAACTACAAAGGGTCTCCAAACTTATGTACATCCGGATGTGGAATACTCTCAACTTTTATGGCAGTTAACAAGTTCAAATCTGAACAAAATTTGGAAAAATTTACCAGAACAGGGGAAAGCCTGGGGGCAAGAGGAGCTTCTTGCAATGGATCAACAGCTAGCGGTTTAATTTTATTAGCTAAAAGCTACGGATTATCGGCTGGATCAACAAACGGGACGAACGATATAATAAAAAAAATAGACGAGGGATGCGTCGTAGTTATAAGTTTAAAAAATTCTGGAGAGAACTGTTCTTTCACAAACGGAGGGCACTTTATTACTTTAACAGGCTGGAGAGAAAAAAATAATCTAATAGTCGACGTAAATGATCCTCAAGGAAATACAGCTTACCCCTACAAAGGACAATGCTCAGGAGAAAAATTAGGAAACCCAACTCCTTGTAAAACCTGGCTATCTTTAAATAATTGGGGAGGGTGCTCCCTTAATCAACAGTTTTATATTTGCAATAAATAATTTACTTACTAAAATCCATAGCCTCATTAGCCAATCTATCCGCCTCTTTATTCTCCTCCCGATAAACATGCTTAAAAACTATTTTAGAGAAACTTAAAGATAAATTATAAACCTCCAAAAACAAGGGTGCCAAATCCTTGTTTTTTACTTTATACTCACGATTTAATTGTTTAACTACTAACTCACTATCTAAAAAAACCTCCAATTCCTTAGCCCCCAATTCTTTAGCTTTCTTTAATCCCTCTATAAGAGCTCGATACTCGGCCTGATTATTAGTAGCTATTCCTAAATATTTAGAAACTTCGGCAATTTTTTCTTTTTTTTTATTATATAAAACTACTCCAATACCGGCTGGCCCCGGATTACCACGAGCACCCCCATCAGTAAACATTATTATTTTATTAACTGCCATATTTTTTATTTTATTTTTTTATAAATATTAACAAAACAATTTTATTCCACTCCCTTGAAGCCCCAGCGAAAACTAAAATTTATTTAATTTTAATCTGGATTCCAGCCTACGCTGGAATGACAAAAAGATAAAGACTGGAATAACAAAAGGATAAAGACTGGAATGACAAGATGATAAATATTATTTAATTTTAATATCAATAATTTTTAATTGAGTATCACAACGACCATTAAACCTATTAAACTCCAAATTATAAACCACATCAACATTATCTCCAACATTAAGATTGCCATATTTTTCACTGCCCCCAAAAGATATGCCCCAAAAACTTTTCATATCCCGATCATCATGATTTAAAAACTTCATTTTTATATGCTGACCATCAAATCCCATTTTAGAAATTTCAATAATTTTTAAATTATAAGAAACAAACTTAGGCGTAGGATTATTTTGACCAAAAGGACTCATATTCTCAATAGATTCTACTAGTTCATCATTAATATCTTCAAAACTAATTTCGCAATCTATTTTTAATTTCGGCAATAAAGAAGTCTTAGCTAATTTATTTTGAGCCATTTTTCTAATATTCTTAGAAAAAGCATCAACCTGTTCCTCTGATAAAATAGAAAAACCACCGGCCATGGGATGTCCACCATATTTATACAAAAATTCCTTATTATCCTCTAAGGCCTCCACTAAATTAAACTCTTCAATACTCCGACCACTTCCCTTATAAACATTTTGTAATTGGTCATCACTATCATTAACCTGCTCTTCAGTTTTTATTATCACTAAAACTGGCCGATAATATTTTTCGGTTAACCTTCCGGCCACTAAGCCAATAACCCCCTCATTCCAAGAATTGTCAGAAAAATCTTGAACAATAATAATCTCTGGCAAATTATTAATATCAATTTGACTTTCAGCTAAAGACATAACCTCTTCTGTTATTTTTTGCCTTTCAATGTTTTTATCATTCAAATCTTGTGCTAATTTCTCAGCCTCTTCCTTGTCTTTACTAATTAATAAATTTAAAGCCGAATTAGCATGTTTAATACGACTAGCCGCATTAAGACGAGGACCCAATTGAAAACCAACATTAAAAGAATTTAATTCATTAACTGCCCCAGTAACCTTAATTAATTCCTGCAGGCCTATTCTTTTAGTATTATTTAAAATTTTTAATCCTTCTTGGGATATTAAGCGATTCTCGCCAATCAAAGGAACCATATCAGCTATCGTTCCAATAACCACTAAATCCAAACTACGAGAAATCAATAAATCTTTATATTCATCTGCCAGCTTAGACTTTTGTATTAAAGCTGAAGCCAATTTAAAAGCCACTCCCACTCCGGCCAAGAATCTAAAAGGATAACCCGAAGATTTATCTGCCGGATTAATAATCAAACAATCTGGCAAATCATTAATTTCTTCTGGATAAGCATGATGATCAGTAACAATAATATCCATTCCTAAACTTTTAGCATAAAGAACTTCTTCCTTTCCTCTAATACCATTATCAACTGTAATAATTAAACTAAAATTGTCTTTTTTAATATCATCAATAGCTCCTTTATTTAAACCATATCCTTCACTAACTCTATCTGGTAAATAAAAATCAACTTGAGCTTTAAAAATTTTAAAAATATCATAAAGCAAAGCTGAAGAAGTAACTCCATCAGCATCATAATCCCCATAGATCATTATTTTGTTGCCTTTTTTGATATGGAAAATAATGAGATCAACCGCTTTTTCCATATCTCGAAAGAGAAAAGGATCTAAAAAATCTATTTCAACATCATTGAAAAACCATTTTAAATCGTCCGAAGACTTTATATCCCGATTATACAAAAGCTGAAGAATAAAAGGATTAAAACCTTTATTATTCTCCTTAAAATCTTCCGGCATTAACGGATAAATTTGCCAAATTTTTTCTAAATTATTTGTTTTCATTACATTAAAGCAATCCCAATAGTCCAAGCAACCATAGAAAAAATAATTATGGCTACTAAAATTATCCAAGAAATTTTAATAATTTTCTTCTTAGTTCTCTTTCTCATATTTTTTATTTTTTTAATATTTTAACAAAAGTATCTGGCGGAATATCAACACTTCCCTTGCCAGCAGCCATCATTTTCTTTTTTCCCTTTTTTTGTTTTTCCAATAATTTTCTTTTTCGAGTAACATCGCCTCCATATAACTTAGCAGTAACATCCTTTCTCATAGCCGATAATCTTTCAGCAGCAATAACCTTGCCCCCAATAGCTGCTTGTAATTTTAAAACGAACATTTGCTTAGATAAAGAATCTTTTAAAATACTAACAATCTCTTTTCCTCGTCGATAAGCTTCTTCACGATAAACAATTATTGATAAAGCCTCGATTGGCTCTTCAGCTACTAAAATATCCATCTTAACAACATCAGCCAAACGATAATCCAGATAATCATAATTTATTGAGGCATAACCAGCACTTAAACTTTTAATTTTATCATAAAAATCAGTTAAGATGGCTGACATCGGAATTTCATAATGAAGAATAACCCGCTGTTCATCTGCTCCCGAAGATATAAATTGAGTATTTTTGTAAATCCCTCTTTTTTCTTGAGCTAATTGCATAATATTTCCCATATAATCTTTAGGAGAAATAATATCTAGGGCTACCCATGGTTCTTCTATTTTTAATATTTCAGTGGGATCAGGTAATCTTTGCGGAGTTCGAATTATTATTTCCTCTCCATTTTTTTTATAAACCCGATAAGCAACGCTAGGAATAGTTACTATTAAATCTAAATTATATTCTCGACGTAATCTTTCTTGAAAAATTTCCAAATGCAATAAACCTAAAAAACCACAACGAAAACCAAAACCCAAAGCATCTGATCTCTCTGGTTCAAAAACAAGAGCGCTATCATTTAACTTTAATTTATCCATAGCTTCACGCAAATCTTCTAAATCACTGCCCTCTCTTGGAAAAATTCCAGCAAAAACCATCGGCTTAACCTCTTTGTATCCATCTAAGGCCTTGATGTTGGGAGATGATAATAAAGTAATAGTATCCCCAACACGACATTCCCCTACTTCTTTAAAACCAGTAACCACATAACCAATAGAGCCTGTCCCAAGAGAACCAGTAGAAAAATAATCAGGTTTAAAAATTCCAATATCTAAAACTTCGCTTTCAGCTCGAGTAGCAATTAATTTTATTTTATCCCCTTTTTTAATTTTCCCATCAAAAATCCTAACATAGGCCACCACTCCCTTATATTCATCATATTTAGAATCAAAAATTAAAGCTCTAACATTCTTATCTTGCGAAGTTTTTGGAGAACTATCACTTGCTATTACTGCTTGTAAAATTTTTTCAACTCCCTCCCCAGTTTTTCCAGAAGCTAACAAAATTTCATCTTCTTGACAACCCAATAATTTAACAATTTCTCTTTTAGTTTTTTCAGGATTAGCTGCTGGCAAATCTATTTTATTAATAACCGGAATAATATTTAAATCTTGCTCTAAAGCTAAATATAAATTAGCTAAAGTTTGAGCCTGAATACCCTGAGTACAATCAACTAATAAAACAGCTGATTCTACGGCTGCTAAAGATCGCGAAACCTCATAAGAAAAATCTACATGCCCTGGAGTATCAATAAGATTTAATTGATAATCCTGATAATCCATAGTTACCGGTTGTAATTTTATGGTAATACCACGCTCCCTTTCAATATCCATACCGTCTAAAATCTGATTCTTCATTTTCCTCTTATCAACCGTATTAGTAATTTCAAGCATCCGGTCAGCTAAAGTAGACTTCCCGTGATCAATATGAGCAATAATACAAAAATTTCTAATTTTCTCCATTTTATTTTACTTTTTTATTTTTTAATTATAGACCTCGAGCCTCACTTTGATCTGGTAAATTTTCTTCTTTCTTGGCTCGACGACCAAAAATTCTTTTTCTTTTTATAACTTCTAACAATTCTAATATTTCTTCGCTCTTCATTATATAGCACAATAAGAAATAAACTCCTAATCCCAATATTCCAGCCACTAATCCTTGGGTTAAAACACCCAAAAAAGTAGTCATATCAATAAAGGGCCAAACAATAGATTTTCCGGCCTGTATAAAAAAACCAGCCACCAACCCAGCAACAGAAAACTTTATAACCGAACGAATAACTCTTTTTTGATCTAAGTCTCCAATTTCAAAATATAACCACATCCATAAAATCATAAAATTTAAAATGCTAGAAATTGATAAAGCTAAAGCCAATCCAGCTACCCCCATTCTCCTACCGAAGAATAAAGATAGAAAAATATTAACTATTACGATAATTAAACCAATGTAAAAAGGAGTCTTAGAGTTTTGTCGAGCATAAAAAACTCTAGTTAAAAGTGGAATAGTAGCTTGAGCAAATAAGCTTAAAGCAAAAAACCCTAAGGTGTCAATAGTTAAAACCGTGTCTCGCCAAGAAAAAGCCCCTGTTCCCAATATTACCCTAATAATTTGGGCTCTTAGAGTTATCAATAAAATAGTAGAAGGAATAATAAAAAAAAGAATCTGCCTTAAAGCGTAAGAAAAATTATTAATCAATTTTTCTCGATTAAAAGCTGAAGCTGATAAGGCAGGAAAAGCAGCTACGGCAAAAGAAATACCAAAAATACCAATGGGAAAAGATTGTAAATTATTGGCCAAATTAAAAATAGCCAAAGATCCGCTAACTAAAGTAGATCCTACAATAGTAACAACTAACAAATTAATTTGATTAATTGCCAAGCTCAAAGTTCTAGGAAGCATCATTTTTAAAATCTTTCTTAAATTCTTTTCTTTTAAGTTAATAAAAAATCTCCAACGGAATCCTAAAATTTTAACTGAAGGAACCTGAATAACCATATGCAAAAAAGCTCCCAAAACTACACCCCAAGCCAAACCAGAAACTCCTAGCACAGGAACAAAGAATAAAGCTCCAACAATTATACCTAAATTATAAAAAATTGGAGCTAGAGAAAAGATTAAAAAATTTTTAAATGATTGTAACACCCCTCCCAATAAACTGGAAATTCCTAAAAAAATTGGAGATAAAAACATTATCCTGGTTAACAACACAGCGGTTGCCTTTAATTCTGGCGAAAAACCAGGAGCAATTAAATGAATTAATTGAGGAGCTAAAAATAATCCAATAATTGAAAAAATAGCTAAAACTAAAATTAATAAATTTAAAATATTACTGACTAAATCCCAAGCTTCTTTATTTTGCTCTTTAGAATAACAAAAACTAAAGCCATCATCACATCGCATTTTCTTAATCAGGTTAGAAAATATAGGAATAAATCCAGCCGACAAAGCTCCTAAAATTATCAAATTATAAATTA
>JAQVFY010000006.1 GCA_028696995.1 Patescibacteria group bacterium | reverse complement strand
TTTTATTCTTTTTGTTTAAAGTTATCCACAGGGCTAACCTTTCTTGCTGTTTCTTAATTTTCTCTTGTTCGGCCTGCAAAGACAAGAAATTTTTCTGTAATTCATAAAATTCTTTTCCAATAGTTTCTCCTTGACTAAGCTGTTCTAAATTATTTTTGTCAGTTTCAATTTTTTTTTCTAAAATATCTTTTTCTATTTGAAGTCTATTAATTTCTTTTTGAAATTTTTCAGACCTATTCCCAACCTCCTGCCACAGACAACTATAATAATTTAATTGCTTAATTAAAAGTTCTTCTTCTAATGACTGTCGCTTCTTAAGTTTTCCAACTTGACGAGTTAAACTCTTTAAACGAGGATTTATTTCATTTAACAACATTTCCACTTTTGCTAGGTTTTCTTGGCTATTTTCTAATTTATTTAAAGAAATATCTCTCTTGATTTGATATTGTTTAACGCCAGTAGCCTCATCAAAAAAAGCCTTCCTTTCCGAAGGGCTAGTATTTAAAAAATTTTCCACCATACCTTGACCAATAACACTATAAGTTTTTTGACCAAAATTAGCCTTAGCTAAAAATATTTGAATATCGCTTAAACGAACTTTACTACCATTAATTAAATACTCACTATTACCATCTCGAAAAACCCTTCTAGTTAAAACTATTTCCGGAAGAAAAAGTAGGGCATCAATATTATCACCCTCTCTATTAGCTTCCTCTTTTAAAAAATCATCCTCTTGATTATTTTTTTTAAATTTTAAAAAATTATTACTTTCGTTATTCAAAAATAAAGAAACCTCCGCCATATTAAGTCTTCCCTTTTTATCTGACCCAGAAAAAATAACATCTTCACTTTTTTTACTACGAAGCAATTTAGTACTTTGTTCTCCCAACACCCAACGAATAGAGTCAGCAATGTTTGATTTTCCAGAACCATTTGGTCCAACAACAACAGTAATTCCTCTTTTCTGATCATTTAATATTCCAGAAAAAATCAATTTATTTTTATTGGCAAAAGATTTAAACCCTTGAATCTCTAGTTTTTCCAAATACATAATTTTAAAAAATATTTTCAATATATAAAACGTTTTATATTATACAAAATATTTATCTAATAAGCAATTAAAACCATAAAAACCTTATTTTATAAGCATAATATTTAAAAATATATCTAAAAAAAGACACTCAGGATAAACCCGAGTGTCTTTTTTTAGAGAGAAAAAGAAACAGTATTATTTCTTTTTTGCAACTTTCTTTTTTGCAACTTTCTTTTTAGCAACCTTTTTCTTTGCTACCGGTTTTTTAGCTACAACCTTTTTAGCAACTTTCTTTTTTGCTACTGGTTTCTTTTTAGCAACTTTCTTTTTTGCTACTGGTTTTTTAGCTACAACCTTTTTAGCAACTTTCTTTTTTGCTACTGGTTTCTTTTTAGCAACTTTTTTCATAATAGTAAAAAATTATTTTATTCTTAGAATAGGAACCGACCAATTCCTATATTTAAGTTCAAATAAATTATACCATAAAAAAAATAAATCAACAATAGTTTTTTAAAAAAATTAAAAACTTTTTTTCCTTTTAACAACTTTAAAAATTTCCATCACCCACAAAACAGAAGAAGCTAAAATAAATAATATTATCCAAGTCTTAAAACTTATTGGAGAAATTCCTAAAACATTTTGCATAAAATTATTATAGGTAGCCAAAACATGAAGAAGGTGAGCCCCAAAGACACCAGCTAATAAAATTAAATTCTTTTTTAAAGAAATTCTAAAAGCTGAAGCTTTCTCAGAACGACAATTAAAAACATGTAGATTTTGAAACAAAACCATTAACATTAAAATAATATTACGAGCCGAGCCTTCCGGATACTGCAAAACTCTGATTAAATAAAACCAAACAAAGAAAACAACCAAACCAATAACTGCCCCTGATAAAAGCGTTTGCTGAACCATTAGTCTATCAAAAACACTTTCCTGAGGAGAACGTGGTGGCCTATTCATAGCCCCCTTTTCTCCTCTTTCAAAAGATAAAGAAATATCTTGAATTCCATTCGTCACTACATTCAACCATAAAAGCTGAGCAGCAAATAAAGGAAGAGGCATTCCTAAAAATATTGCTAAAATAAAAATAATTATTTCAGCCGCTCCACTAGAAATAACAAAATAAATAACTTTTCTAACATTATCATAGGCAAAACGCCCTTCTTCTATCCCCTTAACAATAGAAGAAAAATTATCATCCGCCACTATCATAGCTGATGTTTCTTTGGCAACGTCAGTTCCTGATCCCATAGCTACTCCAATATTTGCCTGCTTTAAAGCTGGAGCATCATTTACTCCATCCCCAGTTACGGCTACAAAATGCCCTAAAGACATTAGGGCTTTAACTATTTTTAATTTCTGCAAAGGAGAAACGCCAGCAAAAACTTTAACATTAGAAACTAATTGTAAGAACTCGGGAACAATTTCAGTATCAGCTGATCCCAATTTTTCCCCGACAATAACATCTTTTGAAGAATAAGCTATCCCTAATTCCTTGGCAATAAATAAAGCAGTAGCTGGATGATCTCCTGTTATCATGACAACCTTCACTCCAGCTTGTTTACATTTTTCTACCGCTTTTCGTGACTCTTCTCTTAATGGATCTATAAAACAAATCAAGGATAATAAATTTAAATTTTTAATTTTACTATTATTAAAACTTTCTAAGTTTAATTCATCTTCTAAAAAAAAGTCTCCTTCGGCCACAGCCAAAACCCGATAACCTTTTTCCGCCAAAAAAATTCCTTTTTCTCTAAATTCTTTTTTATCTATTTTTACTTTTTTTCCATTTACTAAGCGATAAGAACAAAATTCTAATATCTTTTCAACCGACCCCTTTACTGCTATTTTTATTTCGTTTTTTTCGTTTTTAAATATTTTAGCCGAATATCTTCTTTCAGATTCATAGGGAATCTCTAATAAGTTTTCATGAGTAAAATTAATTTTTTCAATAGACATTTTAGCTTTATAAGCTAAAGCCAAAAAAGCAATATCCATTGAATCCCCATGATAATACCAAGTCTTTTTTTTCTCCCATAATTTACCCTCATTAGCTAAAACAACGCTTCTAATAGTCCTCTCTAAAAGATTTTTATCACTATTACTCAGATCTTTTTGCCCCTCTATTTCTCCTATTCCATTATACCCTTGACCGGAAACTTTTAATTCTTGTCCGGAAGATAAATAAATAAGTTTAGCGGTCTGCTGATTTACTGTGAGGGTTCCGGTTTTATCACTAGCAATCATAGTACAGCTCCCTAAACCTTCAACAGCTGTTAGCCTTCTAACAATAACATTTTTTCTCGACATTCTAGTTGTCGCTACTGATAAAGCAACAGTCATCGCTACTGGGAGACCTTCGGGAATAGCTGAAACAGCCAAGGCCACTACCAGAAAAAAAGATTCTTTAGGAGCAATCCCTTTACCAATAGCTACAACTGCTAAAAATAAACAGAAAAACAAAATAATAAAAGATATTTTTTTATTAAATTTTTCCATTCTAATAATTAAAGGAGCTTTTGTTTTTTGAGACTCACCGACAATACCAGCTATTTTCCCAACTTCTGTTTTTAATCCGGTTTCAATCACTACTCCCCAAGCCCGACCAGAAGAAACAGTTGATCCAGTAAAAACAATATTAGAAATTTGATCAACGGAAGCATCTTTTTTGTTTTTGAGAGTATTTTTATTAACCGCCTCTGACTCTCCAGTTAAAAAAGATTGGTCTACTTGTAAATTTTTAGCTTCAAATAAACGAATATCAGCAGGGACTTTATCACCGGACTCTAAAAAAACAAGATCGCCCACCACTAAATTTTCGGCATTAATTGTTTTTTCAAGCTCATCGCGCCGAACATAAGCTTTTATTTTTAATAATTTTTGTAAAGCAACAGCATTTTTTTCAGCCTTGTTTTCTTGCCAAGAACCTAAAATTGAATTAAAAAAAATAACCACAAAAATAAAAATGGCATCCACCCATTCCCGAAGAAATAAAGAAACAAGTCCGGCTAAAATTAAAATATAAATAAGGGGGCTTAAAAATTGACGAAAAAAAATAATAATAAAACTTGGCTTTTTTCTGCTTGGTAAAGAATTTAGACCAAATTCTTGTTGACGAATCAAAACCTCTTCCGAACTAAGCCCTTTTTCAGAAGATCTCAACTTTTTAAAAACCTCTTTTATTTCTAAAGAGTGCCAACTAATATTTTTTTCTAATTCCCTTAAGTCTTTATTCATCTTATAAAATTATTTAATTTATAATTAAAATTATAGATAAGCCTCTTGAATATATTGTTGAAGCATTCTTTCAGTATTAAAAAAAGAAGCGTTGATAGCGATAGTATAGCGCATAGTTTCGCGCCAATTCTGTGGCATATTATAATATCTTGGAAGTATCTTTTTTTCTAATTTTTCATATAAACTTTCTGCATCTTTTTTATTTAAATCTTTTAGCACTAATTCCGAACGTCGATCTCCAATAGCCCAACCAGTTTTCCTATTAACTAATCCCTCTATCCACCAACCATCTAAAGTACTAAAATGAGGGACTCCATTATGAGCTGCTTTCATTCCGCTAGTACCAGAAGCTTCATTGGGCGGTAAAGGTGTATTTAACCAAACATCAACTCCAGCGACCATTAATTTAGCTAAATCCATTTCATAGCCTTCTAAAAAAACAATTTTAATTTCTTTTTTGTATTTTTCTTTAATTTCATTAATATTTTTAATCATCATTTTTCCATCATCGTCATTAGGATGAGCTTTGCCAGCATAAATAATTTGAATTGCCCCAACTTTTTTATGAATCTCTAATAACTTTTTAATATCATGAAATAATAAGATAGACCTCTTATAACCCGTGAAACGCCGAGCAAAACCAATTGTAAAAGTATTTAAATCTAATTTAATCTTATTCTTCTCATAAACATAATCAATTAACCTTTTCTTGGCCTTTTGATGTGTTTGCCAAATAACAGTTAGGGGAATATTAAAGGCATTTCTTAAAGATAAACTAGAATTTCTCCAATTAGGAATATATTTATCAAAAATTTCTTTAAATTCATCAGAAGTCCAAGTTTGAGAATGAACCCCATTAGTAATAGCATGAATAGGATAACCAGGAAACATCTTACTCGAGAGATCTCGATGGCTCAAAGCGACTCCATTTACATAAGAACTAAAATAAAGACCGACTTGAGTCATATTAACCTCATTATTTGTTATTAATTTGGGTAAATTAAAGGGGAAATCTGGCTGATACTTTTCCATAAGGTCAACCGAAAAAACGTCATGACCAGCCTGAATAGGGGTATGAGTAGTAAAAACACATTTTTCTCTAACCTCTTCAATTTTCTCTGAAATATTTTTTTTCTTAGAATTATTAAAAATTTCTATCATTGCTAAAGAACCATGGCCCTCATTGATATGAAATTTTTTAATATTTTTATGCCCTAAACTTTGAACTATTTTCACGCCAGCTCTTCCTAAAATAATTTCCTGCATTAAACGATAATCTTTATCAGCTCGATATAATTGACCAGTTAAATTAGAATACTTGGGATTATTCCCCTTAATTTTAGCATCTAAAAAATAAACAGGGACCTTAAAACCACAATTTCCTATAATATCATATTGCCAAACCCCAATATTAATCCGGTCTTTTCCTATTTTTATTTCTACTTTGTTTTTTAATTTTTTTAATTTAGAAAAGTCATAATTAACTAACAGCTCCTCTTGCTCTCCTTTTTTATTTATTTTTTGTTTAAAATATCCTTGATCATTCAATAAAGTTAGCCCAACCATCGGAAGTCTCAGGTCAGCGGCAGATTTTAAAGTATCTCCGGCTAGAATTCCTAGACCACCAGAATAAGTCTTAATAGCGCTTTCTAAGGCAATTTCCATACTAAAATAAGCAATTTTAATGTCTTCTTTTTTTTTAATATTAGTCATAAATAAAATAATAAGATAATTTAAATAATTCTATTAAATTCTATCATAATTTTATTATTTTTAAAAATCTGTTATAATATAAACATGATGAGTCAAGCGATAAAAAAGACGATCCACCCCGAAGAACAAATAAAAAAATATTTTTCTATTTGTAATCGCTATATAAGGCTTAAAATAGTAATATTGTTTTTTAAGTGGCTTTTTGTTTTTATAGTTATTTCTGGAATAATATCATTATTATTTCTATTTTCTTCAAAGGAAAACTTTTCCCAAACAAACTTATCTATTAACCAAGTGCTAACAGGGATAACTCTGTTCTTTTTTTTGATAGTCACCCCTTTTATAATATTCTTTAATAATTTTTATATCAGAATATCAAACGAATTTGTTTTCACTAATAAAAGAATAATTGTTAAAAGAGGTTGGATCGAAACCAAAATAAAAACCATTTACTATGACCGAATAACAGATATTAGCGTTGATCAATCTCTATTAGACAGATTAATAAAAACAGGGACTCTTTCTATCAGCACAGCCGGAAGCGACGGATACGAAGCAATAATTCGGCATATCAACCAACCTTATGAGGTTAAAAATATCTTGTTTGAGGTTAGAGATAAAAATAAAAAAAATTAATTCAATTAATATTAACTTTCTAATAAAAAATAATAAAAAATTTTTATTAGAGATAAAAAATTTATGCCTAAATTTCAAGAAATCTATACAGGCCCTTCCGAAGAAGACCTAAAAAAAGAATTTAATAAAGAATCTTTAGAAATAATGGGTTATTCTTTTGATTCTGAAGGAGAAGTTATTTTGGATGAAAAAGGAAATCCCGTTTTGGACCCAAAAAAAAGATATTTTGACCCCATTTTTAATTCTGCTAACAAAGAATCAGAAACAAGATCATTGGGACAAAAAATCAAAATAGGAGAGGAAATAATTGAAAGTCTGGCTGAAGAAGCTGAAGAAAAAGACTTTGAAAATATTGATATCATAGGATCAATAATAGAAAAAGTAAAATTAGAGAGAGAAAATGAATTCAATAGAAAAATGAATAAAAGACCAGAGTTTTCTGATCAAGAAGAAACTTTTATGGAGGAATTTTTTAAACAATGGTTTAAAAAAACTACTTCTGGAGAAAAAATCTTAACTAAAAAAACGGAATTATCAGCTATAAATGAATTTAAAGAATCTTTTCCGGAAAAATATGCTCAAATAATAAATAGAAGAATTTTACCCGAAAGAATTCAATGGGACAAAGAAATGTTTAAAGACAGCAAGGGAAAGATTAAAGAGGGCCTAGTTAGCTATTATCCAAACAAAGAAAACCCTGTCATTAAATATGTTTTACAAACCACAGATGGACCAATTATGCCAAAATCTAAAAAATTTTTTGTTACTAACTTTATAAGCGGTAAAAAAGGGGTAGTTATTTTTTGTAAAGAACCACAAAAAGAAAGAACTAAAAAAACAACGCCTATTAAAAAAATTGCACCAAAAGAAAAACCTTTAAAAAGAAAAATAATAAAAAACAAAGCAGTAGCCTAATATAAAAAGCCTATTAATAAGGGGTTTTTGATGACTTGACACCACTGGGGGGTATAGTGTATAATATAAATGTTCTTATTTAATAATTAATCATAAAAATTATGAAAAAATTAAATGGCTTAGAAATGATTTCTTTAATTCTAATAATTGTAGGGGGTCTAAACTGGCTTTTAGTTGGAATCTTCAACTTTGATTTAGTGGCCGCAATTTTTGGAGACATGTCTATTGTTTCTAGAGTTGTTTACGCCCTAGTAGGATTATCTGCTATTTATTGGCTAACTATGTTAGGAAGAGTTTCTAAAAAATAAAAAACTTAAAAACAAAAAACAGGGCTAATTTAAAAGCTCTGTTTTTTATACATTCTATTTCTCAAAGACTAAACATTAAATTAATTATTAAATCTACTAGTCTGGGGGTGGCTTCATAAAAAACATTAGAATTGATTTGATGGATAGGAGACATATTCCCGCCCTCCAATAGCGTGGTGACAAAGTCGCTTTACGCACCCCCATGTAACTCACTATATATAAATAAAAAATCCCGACTTATTTGAGTGCGGGATTAAATTCTTTTCTTTAATAATACTATGTAAATAGCAAAATAATATGAACTGCTATTGAAACATAAAATATTATCGATGCCACCTTATATTTTTTACGATCTTTATCGTCGACGACGGAGGCGACGATGGCAACGAAAGCGGCGGCGATGACAGCGACGGCGGTGCCGGCGGTGACAGCGACGGCGGTGCCGGCGGTGAGGGCAAATGCGGCGGTGAGGGCGGTGAGGGCGGCGGTGAGGGCGGCGAATCCACATTTCCCCATCTTAAATAATATATTTGATACGACCATCAAAAGTATTGATGCGATACTAAATAATATTAAATAAGAAGATTCTTCTCTCTCGGCGGGGAGAGTTTCTATATAGTCAATATTATTTGTTTGACTATTATAAAAAATAAAGCGTTCTTTAACCTCTACTAACTTTTTAAATATTAGTTTTAGTTTTAGAACCTCTTCACTCCTTTCTGCCAGAATTGGCGTATCGGGGCTACTAATTGCCTGAGAGAATTTATTAATATACTTAATAGCTTCATACTCTGCAGTTATTTTGGAAGGTGCCCATTCTTGAGTGTCTTCTTTAACGCGATATACTCCCTCTTTATTACCTTCTAACTCAACCTGAGCGCTACAAATTATAGCCACAAAAGTAAATACAAAAAATACAAATAACTTTTTCATTTTATACCTCCTATTTTATATTTTTAAAATTAAAAATTAGATTAATTATCAAATCTACTAATTATAATAAACTCAATAATTAACCTAATTTTAACCTCTTTTTAAAGATCTGCATAACAAAAAAGTGTATCATAATTGATATACTTTTGTCAATAAGTGGCTTCATGGAGAACTTTAGAACTGGGTTGATAGATGTAAAATATATTCTTGTAATTTACCCTACTTTGTAACTCGTTATAAAAAAAGACAAAATTAAACCTCGCTTATAACATCAAATCCTTTGAAGCTACCTGTTATAGCTAGTCCGATAATATTTTTACTTGCTCCATTTTTTTTAATTTGAGTAGCTGTTTCATTTAAGGTCGCCCCAGAGCCAACAGCGTCATCTATTAATAAAATATTGTTATATTGCAAGCGATCTTCAACAATAATTGTCTTTTTGGCATTGTCTATGCGGTCTTCAAGTTTATTTAATGTTTTTTGGGGAACCATAATATCAGTTCTAGCTTTACTTATTTTTACTAACCTAATTTGTAGATGCAAATTATTTTCCAAAAATTTCATAAATTGTTTTTCTCTTTTTACTGTCGGAGGAATAAAGCCGACCCCATCTATTTTGTATTTATCAATAACTTGAATAATTTGTGGTCTTATTATATCTATCAACTCTTTCATTAATTTTTTATCTTGACTTTGTTTGGCATAAAGCAGTAATTGGCCTAATTTAGTTTTGCCAAATCTTTCAATACTATAAAAATCCAAATAAAATAAATTTTTCAAAGCAGTTTTTTTAAAAGTATTTTTAATTTTGGTCATCCCGCTTATTAAGCCATTTTTCTTAAATTTTTCATATTTTTTTAAAGTCTTTATATATTCTTGGGCAGTTTTTTCAATTGGCAATTTATTTTTATTACACCAATAAGCAAACCCCTCTGTTCCACTCTTACGCTCACCTGAAGGAGTAATAATTAAATATGTTTCTTCAATAATTTTTTTTGTTTTGTTGTCTAAATTAATCTTATCTTCTATGACTTTTTCTTTTTTAATAAAATAAAAAACCTTTGGTGGACGACCTATTTTATCAATCTTATTATCCAAAACTAACCTGGCCAATTGTTTAAAAGTGGCTCGTGGACTTATCTCTAAAATTTCCGATAATTCGTTGGCGCTTATTCGGCCCTTTTTAGAAATAATTTCTAATATTTTTTCTGAGGTCTTTTGTTTTTTTATGTTTATCTGGTTCATAGTTCATAGTATACCATGAACTAAATAAATATGCAATAGGAAGTGGCTTCATGGAGAACATTAGAACTGAGTTGATGGAGATAAAGTATGTCCCGCAAGTTTACCCCACCGTGTAACTCACTATTATTTTAAATAAAAAATCCCGACTTATTTGTATGCGGGATTAAATTTTTTTCTCAATACTATTTATACAAACAGCAGAGCGATATGAACTGCCATTAATATATAAAATATTACTGAGAACACCTTATAATCTTTCTCGGCGACGGCGGCGAAGGCGAAGGCGAAGGTGGCGAAGGCGGCGAAGGCGAAGGCGAAGGTGGCGGCGACGGCGACGGCGAAGGCGGCGACGGCGGCGGCGGCGGCGAAGGCGACGACGACGGCGGCGGCGGCGAAGGCGGCGAATCCATCCAGACCTTTCTTATATAATATATTTGATATTATCATCAAAAGAATTGAGATAATACTAAATAATATTAAATAAGAAGGCTCTTCTTTTCTCACTGGAGTGGCCTCTAGGTAGCCAATATTTTTTGTTTGACTATCATAGATAATGAAATATTTTTTGACCTCTACCTGTTTCTTGAACGGGAGTTTCAGTCTCAAAATTTTTTCACTTCTTTCTCCCAAGATTTCTTTTCCTGGGTTTGCAATTGCTTCAGAAAACTTTAAATCATATCTCAGTGCTTCTGGGTGGGCTGTTATTTCTGCATTAACCCATTCAATGGAATCGGCTTGCACCCTGTAAACACCCTCTTTGTTTACTTGAAGTTTTGCCTGCGCACTACAAATTGTGGTAACAAAAATGAATAAAAAAAATACAAATAAATTTTTCATTTTTTATCCTCCTAAATTTATTTAAAGATTGATTATTAGATTAATTATTAAATCTACTAATCCTAATAGACTTAATAATTAACCTAATCTTAACTTCTTTGTGAAAGTGCTACTATAACAAAAAAGTGTATCACATCGATACACTTTTGTCAAGAGGGTGGCTAGAGGGAATCGAACCCTCACTTCCGGGACCACAACCCGGTGTTCTAGCCGCTAAACTATAGCCACCATAAACCGAATTATCTTAAAAAATTAAATTCGGTAAAAATATATACTATTTTTATTCTCCTTAATAACCTTTTCTGGCTCTTCTCCCTTCATTCTGAAATGATAACTAATAATCAGGGTTCCGGGACGACATTCTTTTCTAAACTTCTTTTCTAAAAGATCCATCATTTTGGGACTTAAAAAACAATAAATAATATCTGCTTCTTTTAAATTAACTTTAAAAATATCATTTCTGATTAATTTAATCTTACTGCCTGATAACATTATTTGCATCCTAGCTAAACAATAAGGCCACCAAGCATACTCTATCCCAATTAATTTTTCATTTTTAAATTTCTGTTCAATGGCTCGTAAAAATCCAGCCTTTCCTGCCCCAAGCTCATAAACTGTTTCTTGTCCAGACAAGTTTAATTCTTTTAAAATTGCTAAAATAGCATTAAATTTAGTAGAAATAAAAGGGGCAAAACCGCGAAAAGCAATATTATAAAGCTGAATAAGAGAAAAAACCATAATAATCAATAAAACAGCTAAAATTAATAACATTAAAAAAAGATTCATAATTTTAAAATTAATTATTATAGAGTATCCCCGCTAGGAATCGAACCTAGATATTCAGCTTAGAAGGCTGATGTTCTATCCATTGAACTACAGGGACCTTATAAAAATAATTTAACAAACAAGAGGATAAAAGTCAATTTAACAAGACCTCTTTGTTTTTTATAAAAATTGCTTTATAATAAATAATACTTAACTTACAAATTTAAATATATCTACCAAATGATGAACTTAATAAGTAACAACGAAAAAGAAACCCGAGCCATCGGAAGAGCTTTAGGAGAGTCCTGTCAAGGAGGAGAAATTTTTTGTTTGTCAGGAGAACTTGGATCCGGAAAAACTACTTTAAGCAAAGGAATTGCTCAAGGACTTAAAATTAAAAAAAATATTACTAGCCCAACCTTTATTATTTTAAATTCTTACACTATTCCCAAAAATTCAAAGATAAAAAAACTAATTCATATTGACGCCTATCGATTAAAAAATACTATCGAATTAGAAGGTTTGGGTTTTTTTGATTTAATCAAAGAAACAAACAATATAATAATTATAGAGTGGGGAGAAAAAATAAAAAAATATTTACCAGCAAAAAAAATTACTATTACCATTAAAAACATCAACAGCAATAAAAGAAAAATTATTATTTCTTAACGTTTTTAAAATGTAAAATTAGTACAAAAAAACAGCCCAAAACAATCATGACATCTGCTAAATTAAAAACTGTTAAATTAATAAAATCTAAATAATCAATTACAAAAGAATATACTATTCTGTCTATAAAATTACTAAAAGATCCCAAAAAAATAAGCACCCACAAAAAAGCCTCTTGATTCTCCTTTTTTTTAAATAACATAATAATATAAAACAAAATCACAAACAAAAGAAAAGCTATTAAAAAAAATAATAAAGAGCCTTTTAGAGGAATTGAAAAAGAAATAAATTTATTTGGATAAAAACTAAATTTTAAAAAATTACCAATTAAACTAAATTCCTTTTTATTTTCTATTATAAAAAACTTGAAATAACGATCTAAAAGAAAAAACATAGTTAAAAAAAATAAAATAACTATGTTTTTTTTTGAAAAAAAATTTTTTTTATTAGACATTTTCTTCTTGTAACTTTTTTTTACAATCAATACAAGAGCTGGCAGTTGGCCTAGCTAACAAGCGCTTTTCTCCAATTTCTTTTTTACAATATTTACAAAGGCCATAGGTTTTATTCTCTATTCTTTTTAGGGTTTCCTCTATTTCATTAATAGCTTTTTCCAACACTTTTTCAGTAGCTATTATGGTAGAATATTCACTAATTTCTTGGGCATTTTCATCGGGTTTGTCTCCAAATTCAGGAAAAACAGCAGAAGAGCCATCTTCTTCGTGAGAATCTTTTTTAGAAAGTTCTTTTAATTCTTTTAATAATTGTTCCTTTCTTTTTACTAATTCTTCTTTAATTTTTTTTACATCTTTTATCATATTTTTATTATACAGAAAATTAAAACATTGATTTCAGGAAATCAATTTATTATACTATATTATATACTAGAAAATTAGTTTTGACAAGCTATAAAATATTTGCTATGATTTTCTTGTTTTTAACAATCTGGAGTGGTAGCTCAGTTGGTTAGAGCGCCTGCCTGTCACGCAGGAGGTCGCGGGTTCGAGTCCCGTCCATTCCGCCCTTTGCGGGTATCGTATAATGGCTTTTATATCAGCCTTCCAAGCTGAGGATGGGGGTTCGATTCCCCCTACCCGCTCAATTACTTTATATTATTTTATGATTTAAAAAACAGAATTATTTTCTGTTTTTTATTATTGTTTTATTGGCATAACTAAATATAAAAAATCATCTTCCTTTTCAGCTTTTATTATACAAGGGGTATTATTATCAATAACCTTCATAATAATATTATCAGAATTAATATTATTTAAACCTTCTAATAAATATTTATAATTAATAAAAATCTCATTATCAGCTCCCTTAATAGTGGCATTCATTTCTATAAAATTTTCTCCCGCTTGGCTAGAGCTAGATGATATTAATATTTTATTTTTTATAAAATTTAAGTTTATATCATTTATTCCTGTTTTTGAAAATAAACCAGAGGCCTTAACGGCGCGAACAAAAGAAGCTTTATTAATTATTACAGTTGTTTTTTCATTTTGAGGAATTATTTGTTTATAATCCGGATAATTACCAATTATTATTCTAGAACTAATATTAGTTAAACCAAAAGAAAAGAAAATTTGATTTTCTGTTAAATATATTCTTATTTCATCTTCGGCTTCGATTTGATCTTCTGTTTTAAAATTACTTAAAATTCTAATTAATTCTTGAATAGTTTTTACAGGAACAATAATATTTTTTTTAAAATCATTGTTTTTTTTATTTTTTAGTTTTATTGTTTTTTCTGATAAACGATAACTATCAGTTCCAACTAAAACTAAATTTTCTTCATTAAAAGAAAAATAAACCCCTGATAATTCAATTCTATTTTCATTATTAGAAACAGAAAAAGCAACACTAGATAAAGCCTCTTTAAAAGAATTAATTTCAAAAGAAAAAAAGTCTGATTGATCTATTTTTGGTAAAACAGGAAAATCATTAGAAAACTGTCCTTTTATTTTTGTTTTATAATTTTGACATTCAATTTTTAATTCTTCTTCTAAAAGCTCAACCTCTATTTTATCCTCTGGAAGTAAAGCTATATATTCATTAATTATTTTGGCATCAACTGTAAATTCTCCTTCCTTTTCTATTTTTCCTCTCAAAAAATGGTTTATACTTATTTCCAGATTAGTTGCTGTTAGTTCCACTCCCTCTTTTTTTGCTTTAATTAAAATATTATTAAGAATTGGTAAATTAATATTTTTAGAAGTTAAGTGAGAAACAATTGTTAACCCTTGTTTTAAATTTTCTTTTAAAGTTACAAATTTCATAATTTTTATTTTATATATTTTATATTATATTAAATAATAGTAATAATAAGGGGTGTGGATATCTTTTTTATTTTTATTTTAGCTTTGTTTTAATTATGTTTTATGAATTTTTTCTTGTTAATAACCCAGTTTAAAAAAGTGAATTTAAAAGTAATATAATGGGAATAACTTTTCTTTTTACTTTTTTATAAACAAGTTATTAAAAGTTTTTCATATTTTTTTCACAGAAATTTTAGTAGTTATTAACCTCTTATTAACCCTTTTTCTTTGTTTTTAAACAGTTTTTCCATTTTTATAATTTTATTTTGATCCGTATAAAAGCTGTTTAATTGATTGAATGTCTTGGTTTGTTTTTTCGTTTTCTTCTTTTTCTTTATTTATTTTATTATAAGCATGTATTGCTGTGGTGTGGTCTCTACCTCCTAACTCTTCTCCTATTGTTGGATAAGATGTTTTTAATTCTTCTCTCATTATAAAAATAGCGATTTGTCTAGGGTTAACCAATTCTTTTTTTCTTTTTTCTCCAATAAGGTCTTTTAATGATATTTCATAAAATTGGGCAACACTTTCTAAAACATCCTTGGGTGAAACTGGCTTAATTTGATTATTATTGGTTAGGTCGTTTAAGATATTTTTTACTATTTTTAAGGTTGGTTTTAGATTGTGAAATTCATGATAAGCTACAACCTTATTTAAAGCTCCTTCTAGTTCTCTAATGTTATTTTGTATACTTTCAGCAATATATCTTAAAATTTCATCTTCTATTATATAGTTTTTTTCTTTGGCTTTTTTTTCTAATATAGCTATTTTTGTTTCAACATCTGGTCTTCCAACGTCAGCCACCATTCCAGATTCAAAGCGAGAGATTAGTCTTTTTTCAATTGCCGGGATGGCCTTTGGTGGTCGATCTGAAGACAACACTATTTGCTTATCTCCTTGTTGTAATTCATTAAAAGTGTGAAAAAACTCTTCTTGTGTTCCATCTTTTCCTCCCATAAATTGTACATCATCAACTAATAATAGGTCCACGTTTCTATATAGGTTTTTAAATTCTTTAGCCCTTCCTCCCTTAATAGAGTCTATATAATTATTGGTAAATTGTTCACTGGTAGTATAAAGAACTTTTTTATTATTTTTAGCCAATTCATTTCCCATTGCCTGAAGAAGGTGTGTTTTTCCAAGCCCTACCCCTCCATAAATAAAAAGGGGATTATATGCTTTTCCAGGATTACTAACAATAGCTTGACAGGCGGCATAAGCTAATTCGGTTGACTTTCCAACAACAAAGGTTGAAAAAGTATATTTAGCATTTAAACCAAAGCGACTAACGTTTATTTTAGCCTCAGAAGCTCCTATGTTTAAAGGTTCTTCTGATAATTTTTTTTCGACTTTTTTTTCAATAGTTTTTTCTTCGGAACTTTCTTTTTTTAAATTTATTTTAAACTCTATTTCTTTTATTTTTTTTTCAGTAATTTTTTCAATAGAGCTTTTTATAGCTTTGTAATATTTTTGCTCTAACCATCTTTTTGTAAAATCATTTGGCACGGAGATAATAGTTTTTTCTTCTTCAACAGAATAGATGAAGGTGTTTTTAAACCAAGTTATAAAATTTACTCGAGAAATTCCTATTTCTAATTCTCCTAAAACGGCTTGCCAAATTTGTTCGTTGGTCATATGTTTTTATAATAATTATTTTAGATAATTAATTTATGATTTTTATTATAGTAGAAAAACTAAAATAAGACAATTTCTAATCTGTTTAAATAGTGTTTATAAGGTGTGGATAACATAATTTATTTAAGCAATTATTTAAAAGACATAAACAAAACAAAAAACAGACTTTTGTCTGTTCTTTGTAAACGTGGGCGCACAAGGACTCGAACCCTGGACCCCTTCGGTGTAAACGAAGTGCTCTAGCCAACTGAGCTATGCGCCCTATTTTGTTTTTGGGTGCCGAAGACAGGACTTGAACCTGCACAGGGCTACCCCTACAAGCCCCTCAAGCTTGCGTGTCTACCAATTCCACCACCTCGGCCCTTATTTCTTTTTAATAGTCTTTTCTTTTAGTTTTTTCTTGTAGGTTCTTTTTAGAAAATAAAGTTTAGCTCGACGAACTCGGGCCTCTTTTTTGATCTCTATTTTAGTTATAGTTGGTAAATTTAAGGGAAAAATTTTTTCTACTCCAACTCCATCAGAAACTTTTCTTACGGTTATTGTTCCTCCGGTTTCTTTGCCATGTTTTTTGGCAATAATAATACCTTCAAAGTATTGAATTCTTTCTTTTTCTTCTCCTTTAGTATTTAATTCTTTGATTTTTTGGTAAACCCGAATAGTCATTCCTGGCCTTAAATCAACGGCATCTTCTTTTTTTGTTTGTGTTTCGTCCATATTTTTGGTTTTATATTTAAAATTAAAAAACAAGATTTTTCTTGTTGTTATATCTTATATTTTTATTTGTTTTTTGTCAACAGGTTGTTTATTTTAGATTTTTTTTAATAAAATTTAATGTTTTTGTAAAAACTTCTTGTATATTTAAATCGCTAGTGTCTAGAAAAAAATCATAATTATTTTTATCATGAACATCAATATTAAAATATTTTTTATATCTTTTATTATCACTTGCTTGTCTTATTTTAATACTTCTTAAAACATCTTCAATGCTATTTAAATTTTTATCTTCATTTCGGTTATTTTTAGTTTTTAAATTTTTAAAAATTCTTTGAGCCCCGATTTCCTCTCTAACGTATAGATATATTTTTAAAGAATGAGGAATAAAATACCAAGAGGTTCGACCTTCAATAATAAAATTATCTTTGGTTTTTCCAAGTTCTTCTTGAAATTCGTCTGCTTCTAAATCGGTAGCTGGATCATTTTCTCCTAATTTATTATACTCTGCCAAGGTTAGGCCTCTTTTTAAAGCGGCCTCTCTTCTCATTCCTCCCATATAATATCTTGGCCACTTTAATTCTTTGGCTATCATTTGAGCAATAGTACTTTTCCCTGATCCTTGAGATCCTCCAAAAGATATTATCATTTATTTTATTTTAGTTATTATTTATTATATTATACTTCTAAATAAAATAAAAGTAAAATAAAAATTAGGTTTATTTTTTTGGATATTTTTTAAAAATATGATATAATAAATTTAGAAAAATATTTAATATAATAAAACTATGAATAAAAATAAAAAGTTTTTGTTATTGTTTTTAGCTATCGTTATTGTTTTAATAGTAATTATTGTTTTTATTGATTTTCAGAGAAAAGAAGAAAAAACCTTTATTTTTAATGATTTTGCAGAAGAGGGCTTAATGTTTGAGACTTCTTTTGAAGAGAGAGAGGTTATTATAAAAAATCTTTTATCTAAAAAATATCAAGACAATAAAGAAATAGAAGTTTTTATTGCTCGGGAAGAAGAATCTCATATTAATGGCCTATTTTTTATAAATAACTATAATAATCAAGAGGTTTTTAGAGGAAAATTTTTTGCTATTGTTGATAAAAATATAGAAATTGTTTGGTCTGGAGATGGCCAGATAGACTGTTCAATCCTTAATTCTTATTCTTTTCCCCAAGAAATGGCGCCAGATTGTTTTTAAATTTTTTAATTTGACAAAAATTTTTTATTAAAATATAATAAGGGTGATTTTATAAATATAATTATTTGAAAATAATTATTGCTTAATTATTTTTTTATTTATCAAAACTTAAAAATATGCCAAAAAGAACATTTCAGCCTAACACTAAAAGGGCCAAAAGAAAACATGGTTTTATGAAGAGAATGAGAACTAAGGACGGTCAAGACGTTTTAAAAAGACGAAAAGATAAGGGTCGTAAGGTTTTAAGTAAATAATTATTTAAAATTAGTCCGTCAAATCTTACTTCGAATAAAATGATTAAAAAAGAACAGCGCTTAAGAAAAAAAAAGGAAATTGAAAATGTTTTTAAGAAGGGAAAGTCTTTTTATAATGACTTGTTGGGAATTAAAATACTCAAGAATAATTTAAATTTTAATCGTTATTGCATTGTTATTTCGGCTAATATTAGCAAAAAAGCAGTAGAAAGAAATAAAATTCGTCGTCAAATAAAGGCTGTTTTATTAGCAGAAGAGCCTTTTTTAAAAAAGGGTTTTGATTGTTTAATTATAGGCAAAAAAGAAATTCTGGGAAGTAGTTTTTCTGTAATAAAAGAAGTTATGCAAAATTCCTTAAAAAAGATTTGTTTTTATATTTAACTATTTTAAAATATGTTTAGTAATTTCTTTTGTTTTATGATAGAAATCCCTAAAAGGATAGTTATTGGTTTTATTAAATTTTATCAAAAAACTATATCCCCCGATCATGGTTTTTTAAAAATTTTTTTTCCTCATGGTTATTGTCGTTTTACACCAACATGTTCTCAGTATGGGATAGAAGCTGTTAAAAAATATGGAGTTATTTATGGAGGGATGAAGGCTATTTGGAGAATATTAAGATGCAATCCTTTTAATAAGGGCGGACATGATCCTGTTAAATAATTTTTTATAATTTATTATATTTTGTTTTATGAATAATCTTTTTCAAGCTATTTTTTATCAACCAATACTTAATTTGTTAGTGTTTTTATATAACAATTTAGGAGATTTGGGTTTAGCTATAATTTTTTTAACGCTAATAATAAAATTAATATTATTACCTCTTTCTAAGAAGTCTATTAAGTCCCAGAAAGCATTACAGGAGCTTCAACCTAAAATAGATGAATTAAAGGCGAAGTTTAAGGGCGATAAACAGGCCATGAGCTTATCTTTAATGGCTTTATATAAACAAAATAAAGTTAATCCTTTTTCTTCTTGTTTACCACTTTTAATTCAGCTTCCATTTTTTATTGCTATTTTTAAAGTTTTTAGAGATGGTTTCGCTCAAAATCATCTAGATCTTTTATATCCTTTTGTTAATAATCCTGAGCTTATAAATACTGTTAGTTTTGGCTTTTTTGATTTATCTCAGAGAAGTGTTATTTTAGCTATTTTGGCCGGTATTGCTCAGTTTTGGCAAGGCAAAATGATGGTGGCTAAAAAGCCAGAAATTAAAACAGAGGGCTCTAAGGACGAAAATATGTTATCGATAATGAATAAACAGATGTTGTATATAATGCCAGGAGTAACTGTTTTGATTGGCCTTAGTTTCCCAGCGGGATTAACTTTTTATTGGTTTTTAACAACCTTGTTTACTGCTTTACAGCAAAAAATAGTCTTTAGAGGATCTAAGAAAAAAGAAGAGGAAAATATTGTAAAAGTTATAGAATAATTGTTTGATAAATTCTAGATAAACGTGAAAGTCCACTGATTTCTGGTCAATGGGCTTTTTTGTTTATATAATGTTCTACGTAGAACATTATAGAGAATGGAGCTTTTTTATTTTTTAATAAAAATATAAAAAAGATAGTATAATTTTATATAGCAAATAAGAAAAGTGTATTTAATAGTTATTTAAAGTTTATTAAGCTTTTTATTTTAAAAATGTTCTACGTAGAACATTTTTAAAATAAAAAGGAGTATAAATTATTTTTTATAAATAAAAGTATATTAAAAATAGTAATTTAGATTTTAATTTTTTAAAAAATAAGTATTTAAATAATGATTTATTTAAATATAGAAAGAGAAAGAGTGCTTAGCAGATCTTTTTTAAGAATAATCTATTTTTTAATAATAATAATTATTAAATAGAATTAAAGGTTTATGTAATAATAAAAACCCTCTAAGGGTTTTAGTGATTTTTATTTTTTAAAAAAATGTTCTACGTAGAACATTTAAAAAGCTCTTTCTTTTCCAACGATAAGAGAAATGCTTTTTTCGGATGCTTTTATTCTTATAGGAGTCTTTATTTCTGTAAAATTATCTAAAATTCCTTTTTCTTTTTCGTTTATTATTTCTATGCTTTTTATTGGTAGATGTGTTTTGCTATTCGGTTTTGTTTCTATGCATAGATTTAGGATATTATCTTGAGGATTTATTTTTATACTTTCAAATAATATTTTTTTAGGAGGTAAATTATATACAAAAATACTTCCGTCTTTTTGGGGGGAAAGTTGATATGAGTTATCAATATTAGCTATTGTTCCTTTATTTTTTATAAAGAAATTGTTTATAAATAAAAGGTCATTAGCTTCTATTAATTTTATTTTTTCTATTCTTCGGCTAGACAAAATATAACAAGCTTCTTTTTCATTTGGAACGCCTATGGACTCTGCAATATAATTATTTGATCCAATTGGAATAATTGCCATTGGTATGTTTTCGCTAATATTAGCTAAAATATTTATTATGGATATTGCTGTTTTATCATTCCCGACAGAAATTATTGTTTTGGCTCCACTTCCTATTTCGTTTGTTATAGCCTCTTTTAGATTTTTGATGTTTTTCAGATAAAGAATTTTTCCTTGTAAATTAAGTTTGTTTAAGCTTTCTTCTATAATTCTTATTGTTTTTTTATATTTATCTAAATAAGCATCATAAACAAAAATATTCATAGTTTATTTATTAGGTGTTGTTTTTATTCATTTTTTAAAATAGCATCTTCTTCTGTTTCAGTTTCTTTTTTTGAGATTTTATTATCATTTTTGTTGTTTTTTTCATTTACAACAATATTTCCGTTTATTTCAGCTCCTTTTTCTATCGAAATTTGTGAGCATTCTATATCTCCTAAAACACCAGCGGATCCTCCAATCGATAAATAACCATTTATTTTGAGGTTTCCTATAACTTTTCCTTTAACTGCCATTTCCTCAGCTTTTATATTTGCGTTTATTTTAGCTTTATCTCCCACTAAAATAGCCCCTTTTGTTTTTATTTCTCCATCAAGTATTCCATTAACAATAATATTTCCATTACTTTCAAAATTACCTTTAACTTGAACAGACTCTCCAATTATTGTTTCAACTTCATTTAAATTATTCAAATTTTGTTCTTTTTTAAACATATTTTTAAATTAATTTTAAGTAAAGGTTAAAATATAAAATTACTTTAACTTTTGTATTATAATTTTATGCTAATATTTACTTTTTGTCAAAGGTTTTCTTGATGATTTTTTATCAATTTTTTTGCACTTGTTTTTTATGCGAATATGTTTTATATTTTAAATATACTTTTTTATTTTTTGTCCCCATAGTTTAATGGATAAAACAAGAATCTCCTAAGTTCTAGATCTACGTTCGATTCGTAGTGGGGACACTTTTTATTGTGTTTTTTTATAAAATTGTTTATAATATAATTAAATTTGATTTAATTATTTTTTAAAATTAATATTATTATTATGAAGAAAAAGGGGATCAAAATTGGAAGTGATTTTTTATCATTAGTTGTTGGTTTCGTTTTAGGATTTTTGATAGCTTTTACTTATTGTTGGAAAACTATCATGTACGTTATTAATGTTTTGTTAGAAAAATAATTTTTATTGATTCATTTTTATGAATCAATTTTGGGCCTTTAGCTCAGTTGGCTAGAGTGCTTGCATGGCATGCAAGAGGTCAAGGGTTCGAGTCCCTTAAGGTCCACAAAATAATTGCGTTAGCAATTTTTGGGGAGCTTAAGCAAGCCAACTGCTTGGCTTGCGTAGGGGCGAGAATGCCGGAGCGATGTGTGAACCGCTTTTAGCGGTGAACACCGCGAGGCGGGGTCGAAAGTTCTTAATGAGCTTACCTGTTGGCAGGTAAGCGAGTTTAGAAACTTGTGACCGAGTCCCTTAAGGTTCACAAAAAAAGACGATTATATTTGTGTAAATTATTTAAAAACAAATAATATTAAATATAAAACAGATTAATTAGTGTTTTTTTGAAGATAGATTTATGTCCAAGTATTTGTGGACAAGTGTGTTTTTATGGTATTTTTTTTAGCTAATATTAGACGTTTTAATGAAGGGGAAAAGATGTTAATATATTGTTAAAAATTTTTATAAATTAAAAAAATGGATAATAAAAAAGAAGAAGTATTAAAAAATAGATGTTTTCATTTAATATCTGTTGATATGGGATATGGTCATCAGCGGGCAGCTTATCCTTTTATTGCTTCATCTTGTGGAGGTGTTATTACTGCTAATGATTATCTTGGAGCTAGTTTAGTTGAAAAAAAAATTTGGAATCGAGATAGAAAAAATTATGAATTAATTTCTCGTTTTAAAAAAGTTCCGCTATTAGGAGATAAGGTTTTTTCCTTGATGGATTATTTTCAGAGAATAGACTCTTTTTATCCTCGTAGAGATTTATCTAAAACCAATATTCAGCAGCAAACATTTTTTAGAAAAGTCAAAAATGGTTTAGGCAAAAATTTAATAGAAGAATTAAACAAAGATCCTTTGCCGATTTTAACCACTTTTTTTGTGGCTGTTTATTTTGCAGAATATTATAATTATAAAGGGCAGGTTTATTGTATAATTTGTGATGCTGATATTTCTCGAGCCTGGGCTCCAGTTGATCCTGCTAAGAGCAATACTATTTATTTAGCTCCTAATCAAAGAGTAAAAGAAAGATTAATGTTATATGGAGTTAAAGAAATGAATATTTATGTTACTGGTTTTCCTTTGCCTAAGGAAAATATTGGCGACGAGCAACTTATTTTAAAAGAAGATTTAAGAAAGAGATTGGCCGTTCTTGATCCTAATAGTGCTTATAGAAACAAGTATGAAAAATTAATAGAGAATTATCTTTGTCCGAAAGAAAAAATTAATGGAGCTGATAGGCCTCCAACTTTAACTTTCGCTGTTGGCGGAGCTGGGGCTCAAAAAGAATTAGGAAAAACTATTTTAGAGAGTTTAAAAAACAAAATAGAAGATGGCAAAATTAGATTAAATTTAGTAGCTGGATCTCGACCAGAAGTTTATGAATATTTTAGCGAAGCTTTAAAAGATAATTTTTTAAATAATAATGAAAATGTAAAAATTATTTATGATGAAAACAAAATAGAATATTTTAAAAAGTTTAACATAGCGTTAAGAACTACTGACATCTTATGGACCAAGCCTTCAGAGCTTAGTTTTTATAGTGGGCTAGGTCTTCCTATTATTATGGCTGAGCCAGTTGGCTCACAAGAGCATTATAACCGTCGTTGGCTTTTAGGAATTGGGGCTGGAGTAGATAGTAAAAATCCTAAATATACTAATGAATGGTTATTTGATTTTATAGATTCTGGTTGGTTGGCTGAGGCTGCAATGATGGGATTTTTAAACGCCCCTAAGATGGGAACGTATAATATTGAAAATATTATTTTAAAGGGTAGGATCAATGAAATTGAAAGAGTCCGGATTATGTAAATATTAAACACTTGCCTACTTTTTAAATTATTGCTATAATAAAAATATAATTATTATTTAAAAATATTATTATTAAAAAATATAAATATTTAAAAAAATTAAAACTATGAAAAGAAATCAAACACAACTTAAGAGAAAGGGGTTTACCTTAATTGAGTTGTTAGTAGTTATTGCCATTATTGGTATTTTAGCTACATTGGCAGTAGTAGCTTTGCAAAATGCCAGAAAAAATGCTCGTGATGCAAAAAGAATCGCTGATGTTAGGCAGATGCAAACTGCTTTAGAATTATATTTTAATGATTGGCAGGAGTATCCTACTACTACTACCGTGGATGCCGGTGCTATTTCCAGTGGAACTTCTGTTTATATGGCAGTGGTCCCAACTGCACCAACTCCAGCCGATGATCCTTGTGAAACCGCTAGTAATACTTACACCTACTCTCAAACAAGTTCCGGAGCTTCTTATACTATTGGCTTTTGTTTAGGAGGTCCAACTGGTGGCATGACCGCCGGAGAAAAATGTGCTACTCCAGCCGGAATGCTTAGTGAGTCTTGTGACTAATTATATAAATATTTTTTCTGAAAAAAACCAATCAATATTGATTGGTTTTTTTATTGTATAATTTTTATAAATTTTTATTTTTAAATTTTTATTAATTTATATTAATTGTTATTTGATTACTTTTTTTTATATTTTTATTCCAATCATAAAATTCTCCATATATTTTGTACAAACCTTTTTCTGGTGGATTAACCCAGCTAGTCTCTATGTTTTTATTTAGAACTGGAGAAATGGTTTTTATTATCACCGGATCTTCACTTCCTTTTTGGAGCATTAAATCTATTTTAATTATTTGCTCTGGATTAGTGCTAACCATTTGAACATTTAATGGGAAGTCGGTAGAATTTAAAGCTAATCCGCTAGTTGGGTATATTAAATTTAAATTAGCTGGAATATTATTAAAACTGTTTGTTAATAGTAAATTAAATTCAACAGATTTTTCAGAACAATTTAAAACATCATCACAAACCTTAACCTTCAAATTGTAATAACCATTATCTAAAAAAGAAATATTGGTGTTAAGATTAAAAGGATAAGAAGTTTTTCTTTCTAAAAGATTGTCATTGATATAATATTCTACTTTATAAATTCCTCTTGGGGCGCTAGCTTCAATATTTACATTTAGATTTTCTGATTTAATGGTTTCTTGGTCTTTTATGTTTATTATTTCAAACACTGGGGAATTTTCAGGATTGTAAAGATCTTCGGCTTGGTTAATTAAGTCAGGGTTATAGTTTTTATCTTGTTCTTTAGCCCATTCTAAAACGCGCTCTTCCCATATTTTAAATTGGGGGTCTTGTTCTGGTTTTTTAGGAACTGAACCTAAGGGGTCATTAATATCAACATAAAATAATATAGAGTGATGTTCGGTTAAGAATATTTCTTCTATTAATTCTTCAGGAGTATTTTCAGTAGCAATTTCTCCATTTTCTTTATTTATTTTAATAGTTCTACCAACTAATTCTCCGTCAATTATTCCTTTACCAGTTTTATTTATTTCTGGTTCTTTAAAGTTTTCGTTAGGAGTTCCTTCTAATGATTTTCTCATAAATTCATTCCAAATTGGGGCGGCAATGACACTACCATCAGCACCCCTATTCATTTCTTTGCTATCATTGTTTCCTACCCAAACACCAGCAATTAAAGAGGGAGTATATCCTACTGTCCAGGCATCTTTAAAGTCATTAGTAGTTCCGGTTTTAGCTGCTACTGTTCGGCCATTTATTGTTAAATTATTTTTTTCACCAAAAATAAAACTTCTGGCTTCGTTGTCTGATAAAATACTATTTATCATTCGAGCAATATTGGCATCTAAAACCGTTCTTTTATTTTCTTTAAATTCTTCTAAAATATTTCCGTTTTTGTCTTCTATTTTTAGTATTCCAGCGATAGGATTAACTTCTCCTTCTCGAGCGAAGATGCTGTAAGCATTAACATGTTCTAGTAGTTTTACTTCGGCTCCACCGAGAACTAAAGATAGTCCATAGCGATCTGGGTCAGTTAGAGTAGTATAGCCAGCTTCTTGGGCTAGATTAATGACATTATTTACTCCGGCTAGATAAATAGCCTTAACGGCTGGAATGTTTAAAGACCCAGCTAATGCTTTTCGGATTGAGATTGGTCCAAGTTCTTGATTGTTGTAATTTCGTGGTTCATAGGCTGTTCCGGAAGCTGAAAAATTGGTGATTACGTCATATAAAATAGTATTAGGATTGTATCCCTTGGTAAAAAGAGTAGCGTAGACTAGGGGTTTAAGAGAAGATCCTGGTTGTCTATCCCTTATAGCTACGTTTACTTGGCCATCAATTTCATTATTAAAATAGTCTTTCGATCCCACCATAGCTAAAATTTGTCCGTTTTTAGGATCAATGGCCACTAAGGCAGCGTTATTGGCATTGAATTTATTAGTGTTTTCTTCAGCCCTGTTCTTTATAGCCTCTTCAGCAAATTTTTGTTTATTTATGTCTATGGTTGTGTATATTTTTAAACCGCCCTGTTCAATTGTTTTTTCTCCATATTTTTCAGATAAAATTTCTTTTATATACATTACAAAATGAGGGGCGGTAATATTTGTTTCTGGTCCTTTAAATACTAATTCATAATTTTTAGCATTTTCTTTTTCTTCTTGGTTAATGTATCCTTGTTCTTCCATTAAATCTAAAATGTATTTTTGGCGTCCAATTAATAAATCTTTGTTTGCTCCATAAGGAGAATATCTACTTGGGGCCTGAGGTAAAGCGGCCAGTAAAGCGCTTTCAGCAATAACTAAATCTTTGGCTGATTTTCCAAAATATTTTTGGCTAGCAGCTTCAATTCCATAGGCATTAGAGCCGTAGGGAATTTCATTTAAATACATTTGTAATATTTCATCTTTAGTAAATTTTTTTTCTATTCTTTGGGCAATTAAAATTTCTTTTATTTTTCTAGAATATTTTTTTTCGGAAGAAAGTAGGGCATTTTTAACAAATTGCTGAGTTAGAGTTGATCCTCCGGCTCGACGGTTATAAATAATATTGGTTATCAGAGTTCTTCCCATAGCCCAAATACTAAAACCTCGGTGTTTATAAAAATTTTTGTCTTCAATAGAGATGGTAGCTTGTTTGGCGTGATCAGGAATTTCCTCCAAGTTTATTAAGGTTCTTTTTTCTTCTCCATGAAACTCGTATAAAATATTTTCTCCGCTACGATCATAAATAACTGTACTTTGGGCTATTTCTCTTTCTATTAATTGGTCGGGATTAGGAAGATCTTTTGATAAAACAGCCATAAATATTAAAAAAGTTACTAGTAAAAGTAAAGCAAGAATAAAAATATTTTTTAAAAACCTTTTACTTAATATAAATTTGATTATTTTATTCTTTAAGCTTCTTTTTTTAAAATTTCTCCTATTAAAGCTGTTTCTTTGTGGTGGCCTACTAGAGACTGTTTTAATTGTTTTAGGTCGATAGTAACTACTTTTAGTAGTTTTTCTTTTAAAGGATGAATTCATATTTTATTTAATATTAGTAATTTAATTATATGATTATTTTATCAAAAGCCTGTCTTTTTAGCAACTTATTTTTAGAGTGGCCTTTTTGTTTTATTTTTTGTATAATATAGTTATTAAAAAAAGAATGTAAAATAATAGAAGTTTATGATCAAAAAAGTTTTATTTTTACTTTTATTGTTATTTTTTCCATTGTTACTTGGCGCTAGTAGTGTAGAATTAGATTCTAAGGATGAGGTAATTTTTAAAGCTAAGGTTTTGGATATTTTAGAGGAGGTAGAAAAGGAAACTCTTGGAGGAGATAAAATAATTCAACAAAATATTAAATTAATAGGACTGGATAATATTTTTCAGGGTCAAGAGTTTGTTTTTTATGGAATTGGAAATATTGAAGTTATTGGAAATAGAACTTATTCTAACGGAGATAAAGTTTTGGTAACTGCTATGCATAATTCTATAGATGATTCCTTTTCTTATTATATAACCGATTATGTTCGAAGCCCTAGCTTACTAATTATGCTAGCTTTGTTTTTATTTTGTTTAATTATTATCGGAAGGTGGAAGGGTTTGCGTTCTCTTATTTCCCTGGCTTTAACATTTTTAGTTATTATATTTTTTATTGTTCCCAAAATAATGATCGGATTTAATCCAATTTTAATTAGCTTAATAGGGTCTATTTTTATTTTATTGCTTGTTATTTATTTAACTGAAGGTTTTAATCTCCGTTCTCATCTAGCAACTTTATCAACTTTTATTAGCTTGCTTTTGGTTATTGGTATTTCTTATTTTTTTATTTATTTGACTAGACTGTCAGGTGCTTTTAGTGAAGACGTTTTTGTTCTTATTAATGTTGGTCAACAAGTTATCAATTTAAAAGGAATGCTTTTAGCGGGGATGATTATAGGGGCTTTGGGTGTTTTGGACGATGTAATTATTTCTCAGGTAGTGGCGGTAGAGCAAATTATTTTGGCTAATCCCAAGCAAAATTGGCGAGAGGTTTTTAAAAAGTCTTATAAAATAGGAATTTCTCATATTAGTTCTATGACCAATACTCTATTTTTAGCTTATGCAGGAGCATCCTTGCCTCTTCTTATTTTATTTATTAGTCCTGATAGCCCTTTTAATAGTCTAGAACAAATTATAAATAATGAAGCTATCAGTACCGAGATTGTTAGAGCTTTAAGTGGAAGTTTAGGTATAATTTTGTCGATACCAATTGCTACCTTTATAGCTATTTGGGGATTTTTGCTTAGAAAAAATAAAAAAGAAAATTATTAAAGTAGTATGAATAAAAAAAATATAATTAAAAAAGAAATAGTAGAAATTTCTAGTTTAAATAACCCTAAAATAAAAAATATTGCCAAACTAATAAAAAATGGTTCAGAACGACAAGCATTTAAAATAATTATAGTTGATGGTTTAAGAGAAATTTCTGAGGCGTTGAAGGCTGGTTGGGAAATAAAAGAGTTTTTTTATTGTTTAGACCTTATTAAAAACAACAATAAAAACGAAGTTAAAAAAATAATACCTTTTTCCGAAGATGTTTATGAATTATCTAAAAAAGCTTTTGAAAAAATTTCTTATAAAAAAAATCCAGATGGTTGTTTAGCAGTTTTTTCTTATCAAGAAAATAATTTGAAAAATATAGAATTAAAAAAAGATCCAATAATTTTAATTTTAGAGTCAGTTGAAAAACCTGGGAATTTAGGTGGAATTATTCGGACGGCTTATGCGGGTGGCGTAGATCTAATAATTTTAAATGATCAAAAAACAGATCTATATAGCCCCAATGTTATTCGTTCTAGTACGGGATTTATTTTTTCTATGCCAATTGTTTTGGCTTCGATTTCTGAAACTATAAAATATTTAGATAATAAGAAAATAGATATTTTTGCGACCTCAATTTCGGCTAAGGACAATCATTTTCAGGTTGATTTTAAAAAAGGAGGAGCTATTGTTTTTGGAACGGAAGCTTTTGGTTTGAGTGATAAATGGTTAAAGGCTAAGGTTAGAAAAATAAGAATACCAATGATTGCTGGAGTTGACTCCTTGAATGTTTCGGTTAGTGTTGGTATTATTGTTTATGAGGCTATTCGTCAGAAAAAAATATTAAAATAAATTTTAAAATTTATGAATTGGTTATTTTTAACAATTGTTTCTTATTTAATATTAGCGGTTGTTAATTTAGGGGATAAGTTTGTTGTTGATAAATTGATTAAAAGTGGAAAAGCTTATGCTTTTGCCGTAGGCTTATTTAGCGCAATTGTTTTTGTAATTTCTCCTTGGTTTTTAGAATGGCCAGGACTTTTTTTATTTTTAATTAATATTATTTCTGGTGCTTTTTTTGTTTTTGCTCTTTGGTCTATGTATGAGTCTTTAAAAATAGGAGAGGCTTCTCGGGTAGTGGTTGTCATTGGGGGAATTATTCCTATTTTTACTATAATATTTTCTATTTTGTTTTTTGGTGAAAGGTTTAACCCTAATCAATGGATAGGAATTTTGTTTTTGTTGGCAGGAATGATAGTTATTTCTTTTATTGTTAGCCGGCGTAAAAAATGGAGTCTTTTCTGGGGGAGATTATTTTCTGTTTTTAGTGGAACTTATAATAAAAAGTGGATTTTTTTGGCAATCATATCAGCCCTTCTTTATTCTTTGTTTTTTATTAGCACTAAATACGCCTATAATCATCAAGAATTTTTGAGTTCTTTTATTTGGATAAGAGGTGGAAGCTTGATAGTTGTTTTATTATTTTTATTAGACAGAAAGGATCGCCGAGAGATTATTAAAAGTTTTAAGGATAAGCCTAGAGGAAAAATTAAAGTTAATAAAGGCTTTGTTTTGCTTAATCAGTTATTAGGATCGACTGGTTTTGTTTTACAAAATTATGCTGTTTATTTAGGACCAGTGGCTCTTATAAACGCTTTACAAGGGATACAGTATGCTTTTTTATTGATATTGGGAATATTTTTTACCATTTTTTTTCCAAAAATTTTGCGAGAAGACATTTCTCGTTCGGTGTTGATAAAGAAAATTGTGGCCATAATTCTTATTGGTATTGGTCTTTATTTTATCGCGGCGTAAGTTTAATTATGAATTAATTTATTTCTATGAAAAAGAGAAGAAAGATTTTTATACTTCTTGGCATTATTATCTTGGTATTTTTGTTTTTCTTGTATATTTTTAAAATTGCTAAATATTATCCTCGAGAAATAAAATTAGAGCACGAACCTGGTTTTTTTGGTATAACTTATTCTAAGAAATATGCTCAAGAAATTGGTTTGGATTGGCAAGAAGCTTATTTGGCTATGTTGGATGATTTGGGGGTTAAGAAAATAAGGATTCCAGTTTATTGGGATGATATTGAAAAAGATCCTAGTGTTTTTGATTTTTCTGATTATGATTTTATGATTAAGGAAGCTGAAAAAAGAGAGGTTGATGTTATTTTAAACTTTGGTATGAGAGTAGCTCGATGGCCAGAATGTCATTTTCCTTTATGGGCGGAAGATTTAGAAATTTCTTATTTGCAGGAGAGAACCTTAAAGATGCTTGAGACCGTAGTTGAACATTTTAAAGATGAGCCCACTGTTTTATATTGGCAATTAGAAAACGAGCCTCTACTTGATTCTTTTGGGCTTTGTCCAAAGAGTGATTATGAATTTTTGAAAAAAGAGCTGGAGTTGGTTAAAAAAATGGATGATCGTTTAGTGGTGATTTCGGCTACTGGGGAACTTAGTTTTTGGAATAAAGAGTCTAAAGTTGCTGATATTTTTGGGACTACAATGTATCGAGTTGTTCACAATCCTTTTTTGGGTTATATAAAGTATCCATATCCAAGTAGTTTTTATAGATTTAAGGCTAATTTAGCCAATATTAATCTAGATCGAGCTATGGTTATTGAACTTCAGGCCGAGCCCTGGATACCAAAGGAAGATATTGCTAATATTTATGATTTAAAGTATCAAAAATCTTTTAATCTTCAGCAATTTAAAGCTAATGTGCAGTTTGCTATTAATACTGGGTTTAGTGAAGTTTATTTATGGGGAGCAGAATGGTGGTATTTTAAATATAAATTGGGAGAAAATTCTCAATATTGGGATTTTGCTAAAACTTTATTTCCATAATTTTAATAATATTGTATGCTGTCAATAATAATACCAACTTTAAATGAAGAAAAATATCTCCCTAAACTATTAGAGGAAATTAAAGGACAGACTTTTTCTGATTATGAGATTATTATTTCTGATGCTTGTTCAGATGATAAAACGGTAGAGGTGGCAAAGGGATATGCTTGTCGAATAGTGCTTGGTGACAAAAACAAAAGACATCCTTCTTTTCAAAGAAATGATGGAGCTAAAATAGCGCAAGGTAAGCATTTACTTTTTTTAGATGCTGACACTCTTCTTGGTAATAAAAATTTTTTAGAAAAGGCAGTTAATGATTTCTCTAAAAGAAATTTAGGAATAGCTGGTTTTTATTTGAAATTTAAGTCTAGGAAGTTTTTTTATTTATTTTATTATTGTTTTTACAATGGGGTTTCTTTTTTGGCTCAATATTTAAAACCTTTAGCTTTAGGGGCAGCTATTATGGTTAGAAAAGAATTACATGATAAAATAGGGGGTTTTGATGAAAGTATTTTTATTGGAGAGGATCAAGTTTATTGTGAAAGAATTTCTAAATTAGGTTTGTTTAGAAACATTAAGGGTTTAAAAATATTTTTTTCTATTCGGCGCTTTGAGAAAGAAGGACGTTGGTATTTATTTTTTAAAATAATTTATTCGACTTTTTACGTTTTATTATTTGGGGCTATTAAAAAAAAGATTATTAAATATGATTTTGGAGAGTATCAAGATTAAAAAAAGAACGGGTTTTTAGTGCCCGTTTTTTTATTTGTTTATCAAAAGAAACAAAGCTGAGCCTAACCCCGCACCGGTTGCTATTATTAGGTCGCATTTAATAGAATTCCCCATTTCTAGAAATATTCGAGAAATAACAGCGCTAACAATGGTTATTAAAAAAATAATATCTAGTAATTGATTTTTATTATTTTTTAGCAGTAGTATCTTAGTGATAATTTTCCAAATAATAGAGAGGATTACTCCAAGGCCAACTCCAATTGATAGCAGAGCTAAAACAATCAAGACAATATTTTCTTTCATTATTATTTTGTTTTTTTAATTGATTTTTAAAGAACTATATTTATTAATTAATTATTTTTAAGATTTCATCTCTTTTTTCTTCCATTATTCTTTTATTGGTCGCTTCTAGGTTTAAACGTATTTTATTTTCGGTGTTTGATCCACGGACGTTAAACCAAAAGTTTTTAAAGGTAATTGTTATCCCGTCTAATTTATTTATTTTTCCGTTTTTATATTTTTTTTCTAAAGCTCGAAAGACTTTTTCTTTATCGTTTACTTCTTTATTTATTTCTCCAGAATGAAAATATTTTTTATAAGAAGAAATTTGTTCTGATATTTTTAAGTCTTGGGTCGAAAATTCTTCTAATAGTTTTAGTATGACAATATTTGGTATTTCAAAACAGCCAATTTCCATGTTTAAGAAAAAGTGACCAGAAGATTCTCCAGAAAAATAAATATTTTCTTTTAGCATTTGTTCTTTAATGAGAGAATGACCCACTCTTGTTTTTATTGGTTTTCCGCCGTTTTCTAAAATTAGGTCTTCGGTTATTTTTCCAGGTCGAACATCAAAACCAATTTTAGCTCGAGGCTTTTTCTTTAAAAAGAGTTTGGCTAATAATCCTCTGATAATAGATTGGTCAATTAATTCTCCTTGATCATCGATGAAAAAAACTCGGTCGCCATCACCATCGGTACTTATTCCAAAATCAGCTTTTTGTTTTTTGACTTCTTTTTTTATTTGTTCTAAATTTTCTTCTTTTAAAGGGTCGGCTTCATGGGCCGGGAAACTTCCGTCTAATTTAAAGTTAATTTTAATTAATTTTCCGGGGAGATGTTTGAATAGCTCATTTATAAATAATCCTCCTACAGCGTTGGCTGGGTCGGCTACTATTTTTAAAGGTTTAATTTTTTTAATGTTTCCATATTTCAAATCATATTTAATTTGATCTTGTAAAACATTCTTCTTTTTTGTTAAAAGGCCTTTTTTATTAGAAGTTTTTAAATTTCCGGTCATTATTTTTTCTTTTAAAAAATTAATTCCGGTGTTTCCGCTAACGGGAATAGCTTTTTCTCTAGTTATTTTAAAACCATTCCATTCTTTGGGATTATGCGAAGCACTAACCATGATACCGCCATTATATTTATACTTAGCTACGGCAAAATAAAAGGTTGGGGTTGAGGTTAAACCAATATCAATAACATTGGCGCCAGCATTTAAAAGTCCTTTTATTAGGTATTTTTTAAGACTTGGGGAGGAGAGGCGCATGTCACTGCCCACTACTATTTTAAAATCACTTTTTTTGTTTTTAGAATCTTTTTTTAAGAGTTCAATATAGGCTAG
>JAQVFY010000027.1 GCA_028696995.1 Patescibacteria group bacterium | reverse complement strand
TAAAAATACCAAACCGATAAGACCGGCTAAAGGGAAAGTTGGTATCGGGGCGATGGTGACTGTTAGTGTTGATGGTCAAGAAGATAAGCTGTTAATAGTAGAGGCTCTTGAAGCTGATCCCGCCGCTGGTAAGATTTCCATAGAATCTCCAGTAGGAAAAGCTCTTCTTGATAAAAGAGTGGGAGAAGAAGTATCGATTTCATCTCCGATAGGGACGGTCTATAAGATAAAAAAGATAGATCATTTCACCTCATAGGTGGCCGGTTTGCAATTTTATCTGATCTATACTAATTTATAGGCAGGGATGAATCCCTGCCTAATCATTGAGAAATGAGATGAAGGAGGTTTTTAACTTTTTAACAAAAATAGGAGATCTTAAAGGAAGAGATCGCAGAGGCTGGCTACTTCATAATATTGAAAAGCCTGAAACAACTGCTGAACATACCTTTCATTTGGCTCTTTTGGTTTGGATTTTGGGAAGAAGAAAAGATAAGGTCGATCTTGACAAGATGATAAAGATGGCTCTTGTTCACGATCTTTGTGAAGTTTACGCCAAAGATTTGACTCCTTATGATCCTTTACTTTCTGAAGATTCTGAGAATAATCGAAAGATTCTTGAGAAATGGCCTGAATTTACTCCAGAAATGAAGAGGAAGAAAGAAGAAGATAAGCGTCAAATGGAGTCAGAGGGGTTGGAAAAGCTGATAGCTGATCTTCCTCAAAACCTGAAAGAAGAGATTAAAGAACTTTGGTTGGAATATGAGGGTATGGTCACCTCGGAGTCAAGATTTGTTAAACAAGCGGATAAGATGGTCAACTTTCTTCAAGGAATGGATTATTGGCGAAAAGAAGGTAAAATTCGTCATGATCTTTGGTTAAGATGGATAAAGGAGATAATAGATGAACCGATTCTTCTTGATTTTTTGAAAGAAGTGGAAGATGAATGGATAATTAAAGAAATTAAAGAATAAAAATGAAAATAGTCAAAGAGATGAAGATAGGCGATCTTTTGAGAAATTACCCGGAAGTGGTAGATGTTTTTCTAAAGTATGGATTAAGTTGCGTTGGCTGCCCGATGTCGGATCCGGAAAGTGTTGAAGAGGCGGCTCTCGTACATAATATTAATTTAGAAGATCTTTTAAAAGAACTTAATGATGCTGTAAAGGATGAGAACTAAATTAAGTAACGTTGTAATACGACTGATAATAGCCGATTTTTTTATGCAATCAGGCTGGGGACTCATCTCTCCCATATTCGCGATATTTATCACTCAACAGATTAGTGGAGGGACGATAGAGACGGTAGCTTTTGCTGTGGCAACTTACTGGATAGTGAAATCAACGATACAGCCATTTTTAGCCAATGTTCTTGACGTTATTAGAGGGGAAAGAGATGATTTTAAAGCTTTGGTCTTTGGAATGTATGCGGCGGCAATGGTTCCGTTCGGTTATTTTTTCGCAACTCAATCTTGGCATATATTTGTTTTAGAGTTTGCTCGAGGAGCGGCCATGGCTTGCGTTATTCCAGCTTGGTATGGAATATTTACCAGACATATAAATAAGGGGTGGGAGGCGTTCTCCTGGAGTGTCCAAAGTACAGGAGTTGGTTTCGCCGCCGGTTTCGCGGCGGCTTTTGGAGGAATCATCGCTAGCCTTCTTGGATTTCAATCACTCTTTGTATTAGTCGGGCTTTTAAAGATAGTATCAGCTACGATATACCTATCTATTTTTAAGAACATTTTTCCCGAAGATAAAGTATTAAGTTTTAAAAAATAAGAGATGAAAAAATATTGTTTTTATAACGGAGAAATAATAGATTTTGACGATGTATCAATAAGAGTGGATGACCTGGGCTTCTTGAGGGGTTATGGAGTTTTTGAAGTCTTGAGAACTTTCTTTTCAAAACCCTTCCTGCTTGACTGGCATCTTGATCGATTTGAATCATCTTTAATGATATTGGGGATCAAAAAGACTCCGTCTCGAGAAGAGATTGTCAGCCAAATAGAGAAGTTGATTAATCTTTTTCCCGAAAAAGATGTAACATTGAGAATAATTGCAACGGGTGGAAAAAGTCCGGACAGTTTTTCTTTTGTCTCCGGGAATCCAACTTTTTTAATTATAGCCGAAGAAGTTGTTAAGCTTGATAGCAGCATTTATCAAAACGGAGTAGCACTCTTTCCGATAGAATATGAAAGAGCTTTGCCTAAAGCCAAAACGTTGAACTATATTCTCCCCATCAAGATCAAAGCGGAGAAAGAAAAAGAAGGCTTTTTTGACATCTTGTGCACCTCCGGTGATCTGGTGCTTGAAAGCTCAACCAGTAACTTCTTTCTCATAAAAGACGGATCATTGATAACAGCTAAAGAAGGAGTTTTAATGGGAACAACTCGGCGATTTGTCATGGATATTTCTCAAATGAATATAGAAGAGAGAGATGTAAAGTTTGATGAATTGGAATCCGCTGATGAGGCTTTCATTACGGCGACCAATAAGGATATCATTCCTGTAAACAGAGTCGGATCAATCACCATTGGTGACGGACAAGTTGGAGATGCAACGAAAAAGCTAATGACTCTTTTTAAAGAAAAAGTAAAAGAATATGTTGATTAATCTTCCCGTTATGGAAAACGTTTTACTTGAAAGCGTGATAAGGGTTGCGGCGATAATTCTCGGAGCTTTGATTGCAAAAGTTGTTTTGCAACGAGTGATAGTTAAAAGCATTGATAAGCACCTCAAATTCAAGAGCAATCACAAAAATAGGATTAGAACTCTAATAACGGTCTTTAGTGGAACTTCCAGTTTCATTATATCTGTAACGGCGATTCTTTTGATTCTTCCTGAATTTGGAGTCAACATCGCAGCTCTGTTAACCGGACTTGGCGTTATGGGACTTGCGGTAAGTCTTGCTTCTCAGAGTATCGTAACTGATTTTATTTCAGGTATCTTCATAATAATAGAAGATCAATACATGATAGGAGACAAAGTTAAGATAGCCGGCATAGAAGGAGTTGTAAAAGAGATGTCATTGAGGAGAACTGTTATTGAGGATAGTGAAGGGACGACTCATTCAATTCCCAACGGACAGATCAAGGGGGTTGCCAAAATCAGATCTTAATTGATTGATTCTTTGAATCTTTTTGTTTCCGGGAAGCTTTACTAATTCCTCGACAAAGAAAGGAAGCATTATGCTCCAGTTATTATCGGAGATCGTTCCGGGTTTGTTAATTCTATACTTCGGCGCTTTAAGTCGATCAATATCTCCTGAGAAAAATAGCCAATCAAATATCAAAGGAATAGAGAAAATTGACGGAGCTGATAGTATCTCTTTCATAGCTTCGTCCACATCTCTTTCGTTTAAATCGTTTTTCGACGACCATTCGGGGAAAAGATCCATATCGTGAGTTGATAATGTTGATACTGCCAATCGGCGATATCTTTTTTGATTTCTTCCGATATCAAGTCCCGGGATCCCAAGATCTTTTATCGTCTTTCTGCAAAACAACGGAATTGTCCCCATATCTTCCGCACAAAGAAGCATTGTAGATGAATCTATCATCTTTCTCAATATTGCATATCCTCTTCTTTCTTGGTCTTTCTTCTCTTTTAAATCAAACGATCCCGATACTGCTTTTGAATCTCTGACGATCCATGTTCTAAAAAGTCCGATAAGATGATCAATGCGAATGATGTCATAAAAATTGTCGGCGTAGTTCAATCTTCTCCGAATAAACTCAAAATTATTCAACTCTATCGCTTCCCAATTAAAAGGAGGCATTCCCCATGTTTGGCCATCTTTGGAGAAATAGTCGGGAGGAGCTCCCGCCACATATTGAAGTTTGAACCAATCTCTGTTGATCCAACAATCCACACTGTCCTTTGATATGAAGTGTGGCAGATCTCCTTTAATCAAAACGTTGTTTTTAAGAGCATAATCTTTCACACTCTTCAGTTGTTTAAAAGAGTGCCATTGGATCCATTTCCAAAAAAGTATATTATCTTTGAATTTCTCTTTGAATATTTCAACCTTCTCTTTATTAAAATCTCTGAAATCTTTTTCCCAGTCAAACCATGGTTGATTTTTATGAAAATCTCTTAATGCTTTGAAAGTGGCATAATCGTTCAACCAAGCACTATTTTTATCAATGAATTCTTCAAAATCTCCAGAAAGATCGGCTTTTTTGAAGATTTTTTTAAGGGAGCTCACCTTTTCCTTACCAACTCGATAATCCACTCTTTTTTCCATTGGAAACAGAGATTTGATACGTTCATTCTCTTTTTCGCCACCTTCTATTTCTGATAAAGATATATGTATCGGATTGAGTCCAATAGATGTTATCGGAGAGAAAGGAGATGACAGAAGTCCCGTGTCATTTAAGGGGAGAAGTTGTACGATGCTGTTACCTGTCAGTTTACACCAATCAATGATTGGCTTAATGTCTTTGAATTCTCCGATTCCGGCGCTTGTTTTGGATCGAATTGAAAAGAGTGGAAGCACGACTCCGGACCTTCTTTGTAACCCAATCTTTTTCCATTGTGATTTTGAAGGAGTTTTAAGAAAAGATTGATACATTATCTGTAAAGATTCAGATATGCTTTGGCAGAGTTCTCCCAAGAAAAATCTCTTCTCATAGCATCTCTTTGGAGCTTTCTCCAAGCAGATTTTTCTTTAAACAGATCTAAAGCTGTATTAACGGCCTTAAGAAGAGCTTGAGACGAGGCTTCATTGAAAGTAAATCCGGTTGCTCCTTTTTGATCATAAGGAATAACGGTATCTTTCAATCCGCCGACTTCTCTGACTATGGGTAAGCTTCCATATGACATTGCAATCATCTGTCCCAATCCGCAAGGTTCAAAGTGAGATGGCATTAAAAAGAGATCCGATCCGGCGTATATCTTTCTGGCCAAAAGATCGTCAAAACTCGTTTTTACAAACATCTTATCCGAATACTTATTTGATGTGTTTGTCAGAATTTTTTCATAATACTCCGTTCCGGTTCCCAGTATAACAAGTTGAAGCTTTAATCTCATCAATTCGGGTAGAGCTTCTTCTATAAGATTGAAGCCTTTTTGATCGGCAATTCTGGTAACCATTCCGATAAGAGGTATTTCAAGATCGACACTGTCAAAGCATTCTCTTTGAAGACTTTCTTTGTTGATTATTTTCTTGTCAATTTTTTCAAAAGAGTAGTTTTGGACAATCGCTTTGTCTTTTTCCGGGTTGAATTGATCCGGATCTATTCCATTTATGATTCCAAAGAGACTACCTTTTCTCTTATTAAGAGTTTTCTCCAGCCCAAAACCAAATTCCGGTGTCAATATCTCTTTTGCATAATTTGGGCTCACTGTGGTAACAATGTCAGAGTTTTCTATTCCGAGCTCCATACAATTTATTTCATCACTGAAATTCGATTCAATAAGGAGATTTATTGTCTCTGAATCAAAGACTCCTTGATAAGCGATATTATGAATCGTAAAGATCGTTTTTATATTCTTTGCAAGATAAGGAACAATCGCCGTATGCCAGTCGTGACAATGAATTGTTTTAAAGTTCATCAGATCAGCCGTCTCAATTATCGCTTTGGAAAAGAATATGAATCTCGTCTTATCACCCGAATAAGGGTCTCCGGAAAAATATTTCTTGTTTGATATCAATATCAATTGAACGTCACTGTTTGAAAGAGTTGTTTTGTAAAGGTCAACTTTTTCAATCTTACCCGCAAAAATAACTTCAACATCTCTCTTTATAATATCCAAATCTTTTTCATCAATTGAAATCGATTCATAAAAGGGGATAATGACTGAAACATCAACTCCCAATTTTTTAAGAGCCTTAGGGAGAGATCCGACCACATCAGCCAATCCTCCGACTTTTACAAAAGGAGCGCATTCTGCCGCGGCAAAAAGTATGTTGTTTTTTGTCATCTCTCTGAGTTTATCCTATTAAGCTCTTCTCTCTTCGGGTTGTCCCGGCTTAATCTTATCATACTCTTCTTTGTATTTTCCAAAGAATCTGTTTAATTCCGGATCTATCTCTTTGAATTCGCTTGGCAGATCCAGTCGAAGTCGATCAACGGCATGCATAAGATCATAGATGTCGTTTTTTGTATCTAATTTCCAAATGGCATCCCTCCAAAGTATCGCTTTTTCAAAGTTTTGTTCTCTCGTTGCTTTCTTGATCTCCCTCTCCATAAGTGAAACTATTCTGTTGTAAACCTTCTCACCTCCAACCTCCAAAGTTCTTTCTTTAAATGGGATTCGAACTGCTTCTCTGTATTTTCTTGCCATACTTTCTATCTTTCCGCTTCTTTGCCACCAAAAGGCGGTTAAGAGAATCTCCTTGTAATATTCTTCACCTTTTTTCAAGTCTTCTTTTGATATGTCCGGGATTGATTTAAGAACTTGAAGAGTGGCCCAGGCGCCTCTCTCAATCACTTCAATACTCCACCACGGTTCTCCCGATGCCCAAAAGAATTGGTCAGACGCCAATGATTGGTCCAACTTTTCCATTAGAGAAGAGGACAGTTTGTTTTTTCTGGCAACATCGATTAAATGATTTTGAAGCTTCCATTGTACTCGATGAACTTTATTCTTCGGATTTTTCCATGAATAAAACTGAACATTTTTTTTAATGTCTTCAACTGTTGATGCCCAAGTTGAAGCTACTGGGTTAACTTCTTTTAATACCTCAAAATGATCTAAAAGATCAGAAAAGAAAAGATGATATTGAGAAGTGGCTCCCATAATCTTGAAAAGAGTCTTTTCAAGCGAAGGCCTGTGATGACCAAAAGTCTCTCCGTCCATTGCAGTGCAGATATATTTCTCTTTATCAAGGTCGTCTTCTATCAGATGTAAAAAATCCTTCTTGTCTCTCACTATGGCGCTCATGATGGAGTTAGAGACTCGCCGCTCTCTAAAAACCGCTATCAAGTCGGTTTTTTCTATCTTAAAAAGGTGATTTGAAGGAGCGGCGGTCTTCCCGCCGTTATAGGCGATCTCATCGATCAAGATCATTTTATAGCCCATCTTATCAATAACCTTGGCGACTTTTTCGCTGTAAGCCATTTCCGGAGGAAAGAAGCAGACGGGATCATAAACTTTACCGAAATATTTTCGGTTGGTCTTTCTGTTCTTTTCAACTTGACGAATCATCTCATCTTCTTTCAGGAAAGGGAGAAGTGAATGATATTTTGCGCTTTCGGTAAACTCCAACTTTCCGGATTCAGCAAGCTTTTTGATATTGGCGATAACGTCACTATATCCTTTTTTGTAAAGAAGTTCTGTCAAAGCTCCACTGATGTTGATGTTTATCTTTATTTTTGGAATATCAAGAAGGCCCTCAAAGAGAGGTCGATAAGATTCGTTGGTAACTTTTTCCAATATATCGTTACTTTGATCTGACGGTTGATAGATGTGCAGAAAATTTATCCAATGCATTTTTAAGAATTCTTATTTTTAATAGCTTGAGTGAATGCAACCAAATACTCCTTAGCCGACTTTTCCCAAGAAAAATCTCTTCTCATCGCCCTTCTTACAATTTGGTTCCAATGATTTTTAAGTTGAAAGAGGGTGGTAGCTCTAACGATTGAAGCAAAAAAAGCCATGGGGTCGTAATCTTTAAAGACAAAACCATCTCCCGTTCTCTTGGCGGGGTCATAATCTTTGACTGTACTAGCCAAACCCCCGGTCTTTCTTACTATCGGGACACAACCGTATCTCATCGCTTGCATTTGAGCTATCCCGCAAGGCTCAAATTTGGACGGCATAAGTAGAGAATCGGACCCGCTGAATATTAAATGAGGTATATCCGGGTCAAAATGAAAAGAATAACTTATCTTATCAGGATACTTGTCTGACAAAGACTTGATCAGCTCTTTGTATCTTGCCTCTCCGTCACCGACAACAATCATCTGTACCGGAAGATGCTTAAATATCGGTTCACCGGCCTTTTCAAACAAATCAAACCCTTTTTGTTCGGTGAACCTGGTAACCATGCACATTAAAAAGAGATTCGGATCTTGAGGGAGCCCGAATCTTTCTTGGAGGAATATCTTGTTATCTTTTTTACCCGATATGTTTCTGGATGTGTATATCGTTTTTACCAAAGAGGGAAGTTCCGGGCTGTTGTGATCTTGGCTGATTCCGTTCAATATTCCATATACCTTGTCTCTTTTCTCTTTAAAGATCTTATCTAGTCCTTCTCCAAACTCCGGTGTCATTATCTCTTTTGCGTAATTGGGGCTTACCGTTGTAATTAAATCACTATGAAGGACCCCTCTAAGAAGCCAATTGAATTTGACCAGCCTTGGATTAAAGAATTCAGGAATAGCTTCTTTACCGGCGTCTTTCTCCGATTCTGGCATAAACTTGAAATCGCTCATTCCTTGATACTGCATATTATGAATAGCGAATATGGTTGCTATTTTAGAGAGATCGGGATCGTCTTTAAACTTGGTTTTAAGATAGTTAGAGATTAAACCAGTCTGCCAGTCTGATGCCACTATTACATCGGGCTTCCAAGGAGATTTCAAAAGAAATTCTATAACTCCGCGACAGAGCAAAATCCATCTTATATGATCGTCGGAATAGCCGTAAACATTTGCTCTTTGTTCATAATACTCCATATTCTCCAAAAAGTAGGTGGGAGCGGACTCTTTTCCGACATATTTTTTAACGGCACAGATTAAAAATGAATTATCTCCCGATTGATCTGTTGGCACTTTCAATTTTTCAATCTCATCCGTAACTTTGTAGTCTTCTCTGCTGATAGTGCCATAATAAGGGATAAATATTCTAACGTCTTGACCGAGATCTCTAAGAGCTAAAGATAGAGAGTGGACCACATCTCCCAATCCGCCAGCCTTGGCAAACGGGGCTGCT
>JAQVFY010000026.1 GCA_028696995.1 Patescibacteria group bacterium | reverse complement strand
AACAAGCACAATAAAAATTACTGGGAATGGGTAGATTTGTTATCTCTGTAGATTCAAAATGTTTCGGCCCCGCCGTCCGCCGAAAAAATTCGTTCCGAAAAGCAAAAGGGCAAAAAGGAAGGGGGTCTGGGGGAAGGAATTTTTGCCCTTTTGCGATTAAGAATAGAGCGTTTCCGCTTTTCTCTGAATAAGAGAAACACAAAACAGAAAAATTTTCTTTTCCTTTTAAAAGAAAAAATTGCGTGCGAAAAAATTAAAAAATGTAAAGAAAATTTTTCTGTTTTGGTTTGCCGTAGCGGAGCGGAGGCAAGCGGAAACACACCTCATTCTTGTTCGGGATTTTTTTTGAAAAAAGTTCGGATTTCGTTCAGAATAAGGAGCCAAATTGTATGTTCGGCGTTTGTTGCCTTGGCGCAAAGTGCCTCGGCACGCCCGCCAAAGGCGGGCAAGGCTGATTTTAAAAGAATTTGCCACGATCCGCGTGGCTCAAAAAACAATTCCCATTCTTGCAAAATTCGGTTCGAACCAATGATTTCTGGTTTTGCTCAAAATCCTTTAATTGTTCAGAAATCTCAATCTTTTGGTTGAGGATTTTTGTTGTTTGGCAATATATTCTACTTTGGTAATTGTGCTGTCCAAATGAGCGTCAAGCAAAGCGTCCAGTTTGTCCTCAAACCCTTTTATTTAAGATTTTAGATTTTGAACAAAAGCGGCTCCGTCTTTAGCTTATTGTTCTTTATTTTTTTCCAGTTCCGCGATCATTTTATTAGTTAATCATTTAACGAATCTAGTTTGGTCCAACAATTAATACGTTCATCCTCTTAATTTGAAAAATATTTCTTACAAATGACTGAAGACTTCTCATGTCCAGGTTTCTAATTTTTTCTAACATTTCTGCGGGAGTTTCTACTTCTTGGGTTCGGCAATAATGGTCTCCAATCATGTCTAATAGCTGAACATCCGATTCAAAATCAATTAACATATTGTTGATTTGTTTTTCTTTAACAATGTCTAAAAAAGAAGGGGCAAATGAATTGTTGGTGATTTTTTGATTTAGGCATTTTTCTATCTCCAAAATCTTATCTTCTTCCCCTGCATAACCATAGATGAATACAAATAATGAATCTGGTAGGCAGAAATAATCTGGCTCGATACAATAGATACCAAAAACATCCCTAATCTCTTGAAGAACCGAGTCTGCCGAAAGTAGTTGCTGATAAATAAATTTAGCTTTTTGCAAATCACTATCTTTCGTTTTATTTTGTGGAAAAACAAAACCAAAATAACGATTCCCAAAATTATTGTCTCTGATTATCTTTCGGGAACCTTCCTTGAGGGTAACTGGCTTAAGGGAGGCGGCTTGTTGCGATCTGCCTACATTGATGTCGAAAAGCTTCTCAATCTCCGCAATTATCTCTTCCTTCATAAACACCGGGGCGCTAACCATTAATAGAATATTTGCTGGATGATAAAACCGTTCATAGATTGATATGGTTTTTGATAAACTAATTCTGTCTAAGTCTTTTATCTGCCCAATCGGACAATTTAATGCGCTATTCTTCTGCAACGCTTGATTTTCAAATAAGAGATCGAAAAAATTAATAAAATTATCATTCTTACGCTCAATTATTTCTTCTTGTATCCTTGTCTTTTCTCTTTCGTAAACTTCTTCAGAGAACTGGGCATAAAAAAGACGTTGTTGAAAGATTTCAAATAATTCCTTGTATCCAGTAACCGGGCTAGATCCTGAATATTTTGTAAATAGATATGAAGTAAGTCCGTTTGTTTTTAGGCTACAGTCAGCTATTCTCTTTCTGATATTTTCTGGAGAATATTCTTTAGTTCCTCCAAATTGAACTAAATGCTCAATAAAATGAGCCATGCCTGGCATCGCCACGTGCCCTGATCCAAAAAGAATTCGTGAGTCAACATAAACTGTATTAATCTCCTTGGATAATAGCAAAACAATTTTCAGGCCATTATTAAGCCTGCGTACTTCTATGTTTGGGATATACATATAAAAAAACTATTATTTGCTATTATCTATTAAAAGTAGGGGAGGGGCTTGCTGAGCGACCCCTCCCTAGAGCCGTGAAGACTATTTTCCTCCTCGGCCACCACTACGCGGACCACCTCCAGGGCTTCCGTGTCCTGGCGATCCTTTTCCGCCGCCACCAGTCCCAGATCCTCCCTTAGGACCAGAGCTACCACCGTTTTTGCCTGAAGACATGTCTACTCACCTCCCTTCGGTGTGGTCTAGGTCAAATATAGTATAGCAAATAAGCCTTTTCGCTCAACAATAAATTATTTATCCAGAAGTTTATATATTAATTCTTAGAAATTAACTTTTTGCTCTTATGGCAAAGACAAAACAAGAAATCATCTCCGAGATTAAATCTCATATGGCTCAATTTGCCTCCGCGGAGTTTATCCCGCACTTCGTTGCGGGTCTATGGCAAACCAAAACAGAAAATTTTCTGTCCATTTTTTAATTTATTCGTGTGCAATTTTTTCTTTTAAAAGGAAAAGATAATTTTTCTGCTCGACTCTGCGCTGGCAAGCGAGCGACGAGCTTCCTAACGGCTCACAGGCAAAAAATTGAAGAGCTCAAGAGGAGGAAATTACCTGCTCGCCGAAAACTATCAAGAAAAAATCCCTAGTGTATGTTTTTGGAGTTCGGGTTTCTATCCTTGACCTTTGACAAAATTATAGTGCCTATGATATTCTTCAGTTAGAATACATTGTTCTTTTATAACTAAAAAGGAGGTGATTACAATGTTTTGTCACTCGGTTTCAACCCCGATTGTCAAGCCTGTCAATGGGTTATGCAATATATCTTGTTCGTACTGTTATGCTATCGGACTTAAAGAACACGCCGTAATAAGAAATCGTATGTGTCCAGAAATATTGAAAGCTGTAATCGATTTCTTCTGCCGCGATCAAGACGACATTGAGTTTATATGGCACGGAGGTGAACCTTTGCTTGCCGGATTAGATTTCTACCGTATGGTGACTGAGTTCCAGGGTGTGTGGGAGCGACGAGGAAAGAGGATAACGAACTTTCTTCAGACAAATGCAACTCTCATTACTCCTCAATGGGTTCGGTTCTTTGCTGAAAATAATTTTCTTATTGGCGTAAGTCTTGATGGGCCGAAAGAATTTCACGATCAGGTTCGTTGCTATTCCAGTGGCAAAGGATCATACGATAATGTCATGAGGGGTATCGACCTGTTAAGTGGAGCGGGGATATTTAATGGAATTATCTGTGGTATAAGTACCGCCAACTACAGGTTCCCAAAGGAGATTTTCAATTTTTTTATTGAGAAAAAGATAAAAAAGTTGAAATTCGCCAGAGTGAAAAGTATCGGTCATTGTGATGACATATCATCGTTGGTGATTTCACCAGCGCAATACGCTGATTTCATGATCGCTATTTTTGATATCTGGCTGGAATTAGATGATCCGGAAGTTGAAATTCGAGACATTCAAAGCGTTGTCAATTTGATTCTTGGTGGAAATAAACGCGAATGTATCTACATGGGACAATGTGACCAATTTGTTACCGTTTATTCTGACGGTTCGATTTATGGTTGCGATTCTTTTCCGAAAATAGATGCTCTACGTTTTGGTAGTGTGCTGGATGAATCGTCAATAGTTCAATCTAATTCACACTTACAAAACTTCCGAGAGTTGTTGAGAAGAAGAAAAGAACATTGCCAGACATGCGATTGGTACTTCATATGTAAAGGAGGGTGCGCAAAGGATTGCTATGAACAACTTGATTCTGTCGAGCCTCTGAGTGAGGTTTGTGAGAATCTGAAAAGATACTTCGAATACATTTCGACTGGAATAAAATCTTACAACCTTTTATAGTCGGAAATTGAAATCTCAACGAAAGGAGGTGAAAAACTATGTTAAGTCCTGCTTCTACTACGAAGACGGGTTCCGATCCTGTTCCGAAAGTCCTGCTTCAGGCCAAGAAAGAAGCTATGATGCAACTCTCAGGGAAAGAAAAACCTTGGGACAAAGCTTGGGAAAAGGGCCCTTGGGACAAGGGTCACTGGGCAAACAGAAAGTAATTCCTTTGCCCTACAACCGCCCCTTCAGATTGAAGCTCTGAAGGGGTTTTTATTTTGCATTCTGTCTAATGATACCGATTAACCTCTTCAGATATTTTTCATCAATTTGCTGAGCATTATTAACATACCTCTTTGCCGTTTGATAAAGTTTAAATGCAACAAACCTTCGCCATCTCAATAAATCCTTTAATTTCGAGGTATAAGGAACAATTTTAGTGTTAAGATATTTTTCACTTAAATAACCTTCCGGGATAAATGAACTAATCAATAATTCTTCCAGAAATATTCTATTTGGCATACCTTCTCCCAATTTTGTAAATAATTTTTCGTTTTCTTTGGCAACTTCGGTGATTTTTAAAAGTAGATTTTTATTTTTCCTCAACACTAAATGAAAAAATTCGTGCGCCAAGACACTTAATGGGAAAAAATTATTAGGTACTTTAAGACCAAATGGAATTTCAATAACTATAAAACTTTCTTTTGGCGTCCAAGAAAACCAAGCATTGATTTCCTTATCTCTACTTAAAGGATCAGAAACAAGATATATTGGAACTTTATAAATATTGAATTTTTCTACTCCGCTTAATTTCCCTATATCAGAAATAATTTGTTGTAATAATGATTGATTACTTTGAAAATATTTTTTCCATAAAAACAAATGTTCGGAAGCTTTACGCCAATGCGGAGTAAAAATAGATTCTAGCGAAGCAACGGCCTTTTGAAATTGTTTTGTGTTTTCCTTTCCGATCGATTGTCCAATTTGTTCCCAAATTTTGTTTTCAGTTTTTCCGTAATAAAACAGATTAAAATTTTCATCAGCTAAATATTTTTGTAAATTAAATTCAACCAAGTATTGTTGATCTGTTTTTTGAATGAAAAATAACAGGTTGGTTAAGCGAGAAATTATAAGTGGTAAAGGCATGTAATTGATTATAACAGAATAGAAGAAAACTGTGTATTATAAAAACCCGCATTCCAAAAACATACACCAGGGATTTTTTCTTGATAGTTTTCGGCGAGCAGGTAATTTCCTCCTCTTGAGCTCTTCAATTTTTTGCCTGTGAGCCGTTAGGCAGCTCGTTGCTCGCTTGCCAGCGCGGAGTCGAGCAGAAAAATTATCTTTTCCTTTTAAAAGAAAAAATTGCACACGAATAAATTAAAAAATGGACAGAAAATTTTCTGTTTTGGTTTGCCATAGACCCGCAACGAAGTGCGGGATAAACTCCGCGGAGGCAAGCGGAAACGCACCTCATTCTTGTTCGGGATTTTCTTTAAAAAAGTTCAGATTTTGTTCAGAATACGGAGCCAATATCTATTTAATTTCGTATTTTGAAAACAGTTTTGATTTTGCTTAATATAATTCTGCATAATTGATTTCTCAGTATTGTATCACTTTGAAAATGCACTTTGGAAAAACCGCTCTTCTGCGCTATAATTGAAGCACCATGGAACAGATACTGAAGGCAGCTAAAACATTAAAGAGGGGAGGGATAGTGGCCTATCCCGGTGATACCTATTATGCGCTTGGTGCTAATATCTATGACGACCAGGCGATTGTTCAAGTTGCTGCGGCAAAAGGTATTGTAGCCGGATCTCGTCCTTTACCGGTGGCGGTTAGTAGTCTTTTACAGATTGAAGATATTGTTCAGCTGGGTTCTGATTACCGAGCAGTTTTGGAGGAAATTTGGCCCGGTCCGGTAATGTTTTTATTGCCCAAAAGAGATTCAGTGTCATCATTACTCAGTGGGCCGAGTAATTTAATTGGTGTTATTTATTTTCAAAATAGTACGGCTCAAAAGTTAATTCAAAGAGCCGGATTCCCAATTACGGCTACTTCTGCTAATATATCTGGCCGAGGAGACGTAGCTCGTCCGGATAAAATAAATCTGAAACACTCTCCGGAAATTATTCTGAAGGGGGTCTGTCCTTATGCAGACCGAGATCTGACAATTGTCGACCTTTTCAATAATCGCATTATTCAGGATGGTGTTTGGGCTGATAAAGTTGAACGCCTTCTTTATTAATTTTAGGTTTGAAGATGTATCAGCCTCAAGACTTCTTTTTTCGTAAAGCTAAAGCAGAGGGTTATCCAGCCCGTTCGGTCTATAAGTTAAGCGAGCTGGATCAAAAATATAATCTTTTTAAACCTAATCAAGCTATCTTGGATTTGGGGTGTGCTCCAGGATCGTGGTCTATTTATATTAGTCGCCAGATTGGCCCCCAGGGCAAAATTATTGGTATCGACCTTAAAGAGACTCAGATCGAAGCCGATAATTTCTTCTTTTTCAGAGCTGATGTTTTAGAGATAGATGAAGAAAGATTGGCGACCATAATGGAGGAGGTTGGCCTTGATAAATTTGATGGTTTAGTTTCAGATATGGCTCCGTCTACTTCTGGAATTAAAGGAGTGGATGCTGGTCGTTCTGCCATATTAGCTAATCAAGCCTTGAACATTTCTCGTAAAACTTTAAAAAAGGGAGGATTTTTGGTGTTAAAAATTTTGGAAGGTGGTGAACATCAATCAATTTGGCGCGAAACTCAGAGACTTTTTGCCAAACAGAAACAGATCCGCCCGAAGGCGGTACGTCAGAACAGCCGAGAGATTTATATTGTAGCCTATGGATTTAAAGGAGCTTGATTGGTTGTTGAATGAAAAATATCGATTGGTCGGAGCGGTTAATAAGCCCGATCTCTGGCCGGCCGAAGTGGCCGAAGACCTGAGGCGTCTCGATCGGGGAGAACCCCTGGCTTATGTGATTGGCTTTGTTCCTTTTTTAAATAGTCGTATTGATCTCCGTTTTCGGCCTTTAATTCCTCGAGCGGAAACTGAATATTGGGTTGAAACTCTTTTAAATTATTCAAGTTTAAGAGATAAAAAAATCAGTGTTCTTGATCTTTTTACCGGTTCGGGGTGCATTGGACTGTCGGTCTTAAAATATTGGCCGAGGGCAGAGGTTGATTTTGTCGACAATAGCCCAGGCTGTCTAGAGCAAGTGGAATGCAACCTTTTTCTAAATCAGATTGATTCTAATCGAGCGAACTTAATTCTATCAGATGTCTTTGATCAAGTTTCTGAAAAATATGATTTAATCTTAGCCAATCCGCCATATATTGACTCTGATCTTTTTCAGAAACTTCCGATAGCCGTTCGAAAATATGAACCACGGGAAGCCTTAGTAGCCGGGAAGAGGGGAATGGCGATTATGGAAAAATTTTTTAAACAGTTGTCTGATCACTTAAAGCCGAACAGCCAGTTTTGGCTAGAGTTTGATTCTAGTCAGAAAGAGGCAATTCGATTAATATTAGAAAATAAATTTAAACTTGATTTTAGAATGGATCAGTATCAATGCTGGCGTTTTCTGGTTGGGCAACCTTGGTTTTGATTAGGCCGGGGCTTATGCTAAAATGAGTCTAATAAATAATCAGTTTTTATGGCTAAAAAACAGCTATCTCAGCTTCAGAAGGCACGAGGGGTGAGGATTAAGGTCGTGGGTTTAGGCGGCGGTGGCGGCTCAATCGTAACCGAGATGAGTCAGCGCCTGCCGGGCGTCAGCTTCGTGGTGGCGGATACCGATCTGGTTAATCTGCAACGACTAAAAAATGATCATCTTGCGCTCTTTTCTTTTGGCAGCGAAGTAACCGGTGGGTTGGGCACCGGCATGAACACCAATCTAGGACAAAAAGTAGCTCTAGCCGCTCGCCAAGAAGTACGTAATTTAGTTCAGGGCGTTGACTTATTGATCTTAGTGGCTTGTTTAGGTGGCGGGGTCGGTTCAGGGGCATTATCAGTTTTTGCTCAAGCTGCTCGCGAAGAAAATATTTTAAGTATTGGTGTTTTGACTCTACCATTTAATTTTGAGGGTCAAAGAAGACAACGCTTAGCACAAAGAGCTCTGAAAGATTCAGCTTCTTATCTGGATGCTAGGATGGTTCTGTCGAATGAAAAAATTTTTAAGGTGGCCGGAGAACAGGCTTCTTTTAGTTCGGCTTTATCTTTAATTAATCAAAGTCTGGCCGAAAACTTGAATGCTTTGCTTGATATCATTAGGCAACCAAGCTTAATTAATATTGATTTTTCCGACTTGAGGGCTATTTTACGAGGTCATGATCAATTAGCCTTTTTGAATAGTGCTATGGCGGATGGCGAGAAGAGATTAGAGTCGGTAATGCAGAAAATACACCAGGCTGATTTTTATTCTTCTGATCCTTTGCCGGCTGATAAACTTTTACTGCATATTGCTGGCGGGGCTGATTTAAAGATGGCGGAGGTAAATGCTATTAGCCAGCAGATAGAACAGAACAATCCTTCAGCTCAGATTATCTTCGGAGTTGATCGCCGAAACAGTTTTAAAAATCAAATTAAAGTTACCCTGCTGGCCATCAGTAGCGTGGCAGAGAAAGCATCTCGCTCTAGTCAAGATAATAAAGTCAAAAAGACCAAAGCAGTGAAAAAAGAATATTTGGCTAAACCAAGGAAGCAAAAGAAAGCCAATTCCTCGACTAAGAAGTCGAGTCACCAAAAAGACCAACCAAAAGTTGAAAAGACTGCTTCTGGTCCAGAGAAGAAAAAGAAAAAAAAGGTAAAGCGTCTGAATGCTCTTGATGTTAAAGAGCTTAAGAAGAAAAGTGAATTTGAGAAGACTTCTCAGGAGAAGGTCTGGGAAATTCCCGCTTTTTTAAGGAGAAAAACTTAAGCTATGATTAAAAAGGCGATTATTGTCTTAGGACAGCCGGGTCGCGAACCTCTATCGCTAGGACGGGCGGTGACGGCTGAATTTTGGTTGTTGCATGGTCAACCTTTGATTGAACGTTTAGTTGATGAAATGATTGAGGTGGGGGCTGAACAGCTTTTCTTTGTTGGCCCAACTGAAAAAAAAATCGTTAGCGATTATTTTAACCAAATTTCAAAGATAGAAGAACCGACTGGCGACTTGTCTCGCTTTATTGAATCTTATCAGTCGAAGAAGTTTAATTT
>JAQVFY010000025.1 GCA_028696995.1 Patescibacteria group bacterium | reverse complement strand
TTAGCGAAAAAATTAACCAAGTTATGGGGTGGAAGTCCCAAGACATAACTGATGTACCCAGAAACCATGTTAGCAGAACTATAGACCAGACTTTCTTTTCCTCATCTGGTAATTTAGAAATTTTAAACCAGAGTAGGACAAAGATGATTAAAAATGTACATAAGCCCAAGACACCTTCTTCGCCGAGGATCGATAACCAAGTATTATGGGCAACACGTTCTCTACCGGTGTTTCTTGCCACTGCCGTCTTAAATGATCCGGCTCCGACTCCAAGAAATAAGTTTTCCGTAATAAAACCCTTGCTTGACTTCCAAATATCAATTCTTTCTGATAAATTATCTTCTTGCGCTGAGCTGTAAAGGTTTACCACTCTATTAATTGTACCTGATGGAACAACAAAAAGCGCGAAGTAAGAAGCAAAAATAAAAGAGCTGATCACGACTAATTTCGTCGTCTTTGTTGCATTAATATAAGATATTGGAATTATCATTATCGCTGAAAGTAAAGACACAAACGCGACTCGTGAACCGGTTAGAAATATCGCCATCAGCGCAAGTGGGATAAATAACAATACCACTTTTTTTATTGAACTCGTTTTTAATTCTGTTAGCAAATACCAAGCCAGAGGAATGATAAGGGCAACGATTACGCCTAGATCATTTGGGTTTAATCCCTGTGATGTGTAGCGGGTGATATCACGGAAAAAAGGTTTATCAAAAAAGAAGGAATATAATATTCCGAAAATTGAAACAAAACTACCAAGAAGAAAGAATTGTATTATCAGTAATAGCTTTTTTTTGTTATTAACTAAGTTGAGGACCAACACCGTTGTGATAACCATCTGAATTGATGCTTTGATTTTAATCCAAGTATATTCTGGGGATATACTCCAGACATAACTCGACGCGACAACAAGAAAAAAGACGACTATTAGCAAAAAATAACGCTTTTTAAAATAGAAGTCTAAAAAGGTTTCCTTGGTGTTTTCTTCTCGTGATCTAATTGTTGACAGTAGGAAAAAGATCAGTGAAATAAAAAGAAAAATTACATTTATGTTGCCAACATGAGCAAAGTCAAAAAATCCTCCGCTCGGAAGAGTAAAAACATATAAAGAAAGCATAAATAAGGAGATTCTTTTCATTGCCGAGTCTTTCTAATTTCTTTTTTAACTAAATTGACATCATTGAAATTCACCAGTAAGACGTCTTGGAGTTTAACCGTAAACAATTTGCAATAGGAAAACAGCAGATAAAAACCGCAGGTCGAGTAGGAAATCAGTGAAGCAACTGCTGCACCTATAATACCAAATCTGGGTATCAAAATATAATTTAGTAAAATATTCATTACGCTTCCGACAAGGAGTGTGTACAACACCATTTTTTTATCTCCCCTCACCAGAAAAACATTGCCAATTATCTTATAAAATATCATACCGATAATGCCAACAAACAGATAAACAGTAACTTTATATGCTGGAGTAAAGCTGTCGCCATACAAAAGTACAATTAAATCCTTCCCGAAAAATAATATAACCAACAATATTATGTATGAAATAGTCAATGATAGCCTTAGAGAAATTGTGGTTTCAGCGATGTAATTTTTTTTACTGATCCGAGACAACAATGTTTCTTTGAAGATGTCTGGGATTATCCATGCCAAGGCGGCCATCCCTGCACCCAAAGAGTAATAGCCAAGTTCTGTCAGTGGCACGAAAGGTTTCAGGATAAAGATGTCTATTTTATAGTTAAGTACCAAAAGTAGTTGAGAAGCTGCTGCGAATAGCCCGAACGAAAAAATTTTTTTAATTAATTTTTTATTTAAACTATGGATATTTATTTTAATTTTATAATTAATCAGTAAAATTAGTAAGGTGATTAATTCCTTAAAAATCAAGATTAATATAACCGGATAGAGGCTACTTTGGAAAAAGTAATACAGAATTATCGTCGCCAATAAATAAGAAAACGATCCTAAAACAATCGCGATATTTCTTCTTTTAATATCATCAACAATGAATAAAAAACTCATTTGATTGGTTAGAAGCATTATCGGTATCAAGATTAATCCCCAGCTATAAACTTGACTGATATTAAAGAGCAACAGAATAGAAATGAAAACGGAAATTAAAATAATGAATTGGAAGATAAACAGTGAAATATACTTATCTTGCAAATTTTTTATACCCTGATTCTTGAGAGTTGGGTAAGACTGATAGATCCCGAAATTTAGAATCACTGTCGCGAGTGAAACAACGTTTATTAGATATGCATACTCTCCTTTTATTTGTGGTCCCATAAACCTGGTCAGGAATATTGAGGAGATTAGTGAAACAAGTAGTATAAAAAATTTGCTTGATCCTGTGGACAAAAAATCACTTGTATAAAAAAATCTTATTTTGTTTTTAATACTATTTATTTTTTCTGGCATGATGAGTATTACTTTTTCGATATATCAGCACCCAAACTGCTAAGTCTGGTTATAATATGCTGGTAGCATCTTTCTATTTGTTGAAAATCATCAATAATTATTCTTTTTTCTGCGGAAAGAGAAAGAAAAAGTAGTGCGATCCCTGCTCGGACATCTGTCGCTTTTACTCTTGCGCCTTTTAATTTTGTACCCCCATTAATAACCACACTATCCATGTAGTGCTGTATGTCTGCGCCTAGCTTTTTAAATTCCTTGACATACTGAAACCTATCCTTAAATCTCGTTTCGGTAATAATCGATTCGCCCTTGATTGTTACCGCTAAAGCAGAAAATAACGGGTGCATGTCAGAGTTAATCCCCGGGTATGCCGAAGTGACGAGAAAAAAAGGTTTTAGTTTTCTATTCCTTGAATCGACGACTAGATCTTTACCTTTCTGGTAAAAACTTACACCAATCTTCTTTAAAACATCTATCTCTTCCGGTATATACCGAGGATCAAAGGAGGCAATTGTAATTTTTGTTCTGCAAATAGCCGCTAAAATTGCGAACGAAGCGGCATCATAATTATCAGCCGGAATTGTAAATCTTCCTCCCCCAAATTCTTTTTTGCCGTAAATTATTACATGTTTTGATTTATATTTGATTGTTACACCTGCGTGATGCAAGAATTTTATCAGGTCAATAACTTCTGGTCTTGTATTAGCGTTTCTAATCTCTGTAATGCCGCCGGCAACTGAAGCGGCAAGGATTATATTTTCTGTGCCGGTGGTGGTAGCGGTGTGGAATAAGATTTTTTTACCTTGCAGCCGCCTGCTGCTTTTGCCGTTAATATATTTATTTGTTTCTGATATTGTAGCTCCCATAGTTCTGAGTGAATCAACGCTAATATCATGTTTCCTCTCGCCAATCTGGCAACCTCCTGGCAGGGGGATTTTGAATTGTCCTATTTTGTGAATCAAGAGTGACATAAGAAGTATTGAATAACGGATTTGACAGCCTTTTGCTGATACTTTGTATTTAATCTCCTGTTTTGCTGTTGGTAAAATTTTTATTTCCGTTTCGTTAACCTCGATGTTAAAGCCAGCATCAATTAGAATATCTAACATAATTTTCGCATCTGTTGAATGAGTAGGAAAATTCTCCAGTATGACCTCTTCTTTGCAGAGACAAGCTGCCACGAGGATGGGTAAAGCCGAGTTTTTGCTACTTAAAGGAACAATTTTTCCTTGAATTTTTTTGCTTGGTTTTATTACAACACGGCTCATAGTGACTAAATGATTACATATTCACATAACAAATTCACCCCAAGTTCTTTTTTCGCTCGATTCTGACATAGTCTTACCAGTTTCAAGCAATCACTTCCTGTTGCTCTCCCGGTATTTACGATAAAGTTCGGATGTTTCTCCGATATCATCGCACCACCAATTTTTTCCCCTTGAAGTTTTAGGGTCTTAATTATTTCAGACACCTGTCTCGATTGAGTTTTTTGACCATTTACTTTTACTCCTCTAAACATGCAACCGGAACTTGGAAACTCCCTCGGTTGTCGAGAAAATCGTTTCTTTTTATAATCAAAAATTTTTTTCATAATATTTTTATCCTTGCCTTTTTTGCACTCGAACGACGTTTCAATAACTGCCAAGCGTTTCTTTTTAAAAAAGGAACTTCGATGATCAAAAATCTGATCAAGATCAACAATCTGTTTTACCTCATTATTCACAATATCAAAATAAGTCACTTGACGAACAAGTTCATTAATCGAATGGCCATCAGCGCCAGCGTTCATCGCTACTGCTCCACCAACAGTGCCTGGGATATCTTCTAAAAATTCAAATCCAATACAGCTTTTTGACAGAGCAAAATTTGCAAGCTCTGATAATTTTGCACCACATGAGGCAATAATCTGATTTTCACAACAGTAAATATTGTTAATCAAATTGGTACAAATAAAAACATATTCTGATCTGTAGCGCTGCTGGCTAAGTATGATGTTTGTTCCGTTTCCGATCAAAATAGTTTTTTTCTGAGCAAAATCTCGCATTGCATCTATGAGACCATCTTGATTTATTGGCACAATAAATATATCGGCGATCGATTCTATTCTCATGGAATTGTAAGGGGTTAAGTCCACTTTATTAAATTTTTGGTATAGTCTATTTTTCATCTGTTTTACGTTTTACCCTTCTTGCTAGGTAGTTGTAGGTTGCAAGAAAGTAGAGGTTCATACACTGCATAATTAGTAGGATTAGAATCAGCGAAGGGTTCTTTTTTCTTTTTTTGTTATTGTGGCTACTTTTATTGATTACATCAATTATTCGTTTTTCAAGTTTCGATACATCATAATCTTGTTTGCAAATTTTGGCGTTAGTTTCAATCTCTGATAGATCATATTTTCCAGCTCGTAAATTTTTTATATCCCTGTAAATCTGCTCAAAGCTGGTTTGGTAGAGTGAATTGCGTCCGGAAAAGTTATTTTCGTATAAATTTTTATAACTTTTTCTATTGATTTTACATAGTTGAAAATCTTCATTAACAACATAGCCAACGCGTTTCTTCATGGCGGGCTCAAGAACACTGCGTGCTTTACCAAATACCAGGTGTGCTTTTTGGAATTCTAAATCGATGCTGGCAACATGCCCTAAGATGACGACATGTTTGTGCAAATTTCTGTATTTTTTTAAATAGCTGTACAAATGCTCTTTAAGATCTCCGTCGCCGGCGATCCTTAGTTGAAATCTTTCTCCTTTTTTAGATAGGTAGGCCGCAAAATCAATCAGGTTGCAAATGGAGTTCATTTTTCCTTCAGAAATCCTTGAAGTAATCAGCAAAATGACAGTATTTTTTTTATTTTGAAGCTCTCTGTAGTGTTGGCGGTAACCATCATCGGGAGTGACCCTAATCCGTTGGCTTACTACATGTATTTTGTTGCTTGGGTACCCGAGTGATAGTAGTTCCTTCTTGTTTTCAACGCTAAAAACTATTACCGGATTTTTATTCCATTTTTTGATGAAGCGGGAATCATTTCTGGCCTGGCCACCGGCGATAAGCATTATCGTTGGTATGTTAAAAAATTTTCCGATTAAAGCATAGATCGGGTCGCTGACAGAGATAATAAGATTAGGTTCCTCTTTTCTGGTGGTAGAAAAAGATTTAATTATCGTTTTAAAATTTCTGACAATATTTTGAAAACGAGCAATCCGAAATGGGTAAATATCATAAATATTTTTTGCGTACAGAGAGATCTCTTCTACTATCGGGTCTTCAGTAATTTCGGCAACAACAACAATTTCATAATTATTTTTATTAAATATCTTAATATATTCAAAGATTGACCTGATCGCACCGCCACCCATCGACGGCAGTCTTATTAATATTTTGCGCTTTTTCTTCCTACTGCTATTTTTTTTCATGTCGCGGCTATTATTTTAGCGATTTTTTCGGTCATTTTTTCCCTTGAATACTTTTTTTCAACTATCTTTCTCGAGTACTTTCCAAATGAAATTCTTTTTTCTTTATTTTGTGCTAATTTAACTATTCTTTTCGCCAGCGCTTTGTGGTCACCGACTGCAACCAAATATCCATTTTTATTTACCTCAACCCTCTCATTGCAACCGGCTGTGTCGGTAGTAATTATCGGGAGCTTCATGCTCATCGCTTCGATGATTACTTGTGGCACGGCCTCCATGTGACTCATAAGGACAAAAATATCGCTCAGGCACAGTATTTCGCGGACATCACTTCTGTTTTTCAATACTTTTATACCGTTGTTTCTAAAGTTCTCTATTTCTAGATCGGGGATGCTTGTCGGATTTTGTCGATCTTCCATACCAACAATAACAAATTTTAACTCTCGATGCTTCTTCATCAAGGAGACCGCCGCTTTGGCAAATTCATTGATGCCCTTATGTTTTATCAACCTTCCGACGGTAACAATTATAACATCTCTCGGGCTAATCTCTAGCTGTTTTTTAATCATTGCAACTTGCTTCTTGTCGGCAGCGTTTTTTGAATAGAAATTTTCATCTATTCCGTGGCCGGGAATGACAAACTTTTTCGCTTTGTAGACGTACTTACCAAGAATCTTTTTGTCAGTAAAATTCATAAACATTATCAGATCAGAAAAATTTAGTGAAATTGTCCAAAGAATCTTTATGAGCGTTCGGATCGGCAGTGTGCTGAAATTTTTGTCAGTATAGGTGTAGCCTAGTCCAGTGACGGTGTTAATAATTTTTTTAACCTTTAAAATTTTTCCAGCAATGGATGAGTAGATGTTTGCTTTTATCGTAAAGTTATAAATCAAATCCGGTTTTTCTTTTTTAATAATTTTATAAATATTGATAAATGCAAAAAACTCTTTTGTAATGTTGGTACTTCCGCGGTCTAGTTTCCAGTTAATAATCTCAAAATCAGTAAAACGTTGCAGGTTTTTCCTTGAGTCGATCATGGAAACAATTTTGACATCAAATCCTTTTTTTGCCATATTCTGAATAATCGCATAATTGAAAATTTTATGATGAGTTAGGGTATTTGCGATAAACAAAATTTTTTTATTTTTTTTATCTTTCATATGAGAGTCATATACTTTTCAGAATATCATTTTTTCAAAACACCTGACGGACAGATTTGGACAAGAGGCCTACATAATTATTTTTGGTGGCAGAGATTTACCAATGTTTTCAGTTCGGTTTTGGTCGTTGCTAGAGTCAAAAAAACAGAAAGTGTGCCGGGGTATTTTCAGAAAGCATCTGGGGAAAATGTCGCTTTTCACTGTTTACCGGACTACTTTGGCCCCTGGCGCTTCTTTATTAATCGACCGGAGATCGATCGCCGATTGTCAAGAATACCATTTTTTGGTTCAGCAGTAATTTTCCGAATTCCGGCAATTATTTCACCACAGTTTAAAAAGTTTCTCGCTACTTATCCCTATGCAGTTTCATTGGTTGGTGATCCACAAGATGTTTTTGCTAAGGGTGTTTCAAGGCATGTTCTTCAACCCTTAATACGATATTACTTAGTGGAATCAACAAGAAATCTTTGTCAAGATTCGTCCATTATTAGTTATGTTACAAAAAAAGCACTGCAAAAGCGATACCCGCAAAAAAAACGAAGAAAAAATTACTTTTTCTCTGATATTGATTTACAAGATAAAGATTTTGCTCAAATTGCCAAGAATTATCGTCGCAAAAGTAGGTGGAACTTGATTTTTGTTGGTGTATTCAACCAGCTCTACAAAGGACAAGATACTCTCATAAGGTCGATGAATCTGTTGGAAAAAAACTGCGGTATTTTTCATCTCACATTAGTTGGTGATGGACAGTATTTGGAATACTGTAAATCTTTGGCGAGGAAATTAAAAATCAAGAATATTACTTTTACTGGTTATTTACCAAAGAAGAAAGTAATTGATCAATTGAGGAAATCAGATATTTTTATTTTACCAACCAAGGCCGAGGGTTTGCCAAGAGCGCTATTAGAAGCAATGTCACAAGGCTTGGTTTGTATTTCATCAAATGTTGGCGGTATACCAGAAATATTGTCTTCGGACCAAATTCTTAACAACCCGGTTCCATCTAGTATTGCGGATCGATTGCATTCTATGATAGAAAACCCGAAAAAGATGAATCTGCTTGCGAAACAAAACATGAAGAGTGCTTGGAACTTTCGAGAAGGACGACAACAAGAAAAGCGTGAAGTTTTTTTCCAGGCGGTCAAAAGACAAACAGAGATCTATATTAGGACCTTATATCAAAGTGAGAAGCCGATGGTGAGCGTCATCATGTCTGCGTATAATTCAGCAAAGTATATTAAAGAGGCAGTAGAATCAATTCTTAAGCAGAGTTATAAAAATTTTGAATTTATTATTTTTGATGATTGCTCTACAGATGGGACTAAAAAATTGTTAAAAGATTTTGCCAGACAAGATAATAGGATAAAATTAATCTGTCGAAGTAAAAATCTTGGTCAAGTTAGTTTTATTAGAAATCTCAATGATGGTTTAAAAATTGCTCGAGGGAAATATATAGCAAGAATGGATGCAGACGATGTTTCTCATGCCAAAAGATTTGAAAAACAGATAGATTTTTTCTTAAAGCACCCGGAGACTTTTCTTTTGGCTACTATGGCAAGAGTGATAGATAAAGATGGAAAAACGCTTTTTACCAGAAAGATTAGGTCGAAAAATTTGAATATTGATCTAGTATCGCGAAATTTGTTGGTTCATAGCTCAATAATGTTTCTTAATGACAAAAAAACCAGATACCGTGAAAAAATTCTCTACAGTCAGGATTATGACCTATATCTCAGATTAATTGCGGAAAACAAAAAGATTAGTTGTCTTAGGGTGCCGTTGGTGAAGTTTAGAGTTTATCCCATATCGAGCTCGCAGAATTTTAAAAGAGAAAGGCAGATCTTGTTTTCCGAAAAATCAAGAGAATTCCACAGGCAAAGAGTGACGTTTGGTCAGGATGAATATGAAAAATTTGATCCAGAGAAGTTGTTAGAAATTGATGCCGATATCGTAAATTCTCGGATTATGTTGGAGTACAAGATACGTAACGCAATAAAAAAAGAGGATCTAAAAAATGCCGAGAAACAATTTCAAAAATATTTCAAAATTTATGGCAAGAACAGACAAATATTGTTTTTACGTCTAATGTCGAGATCGAGAAAAAGATTAGTTATTTTCAGATTTATTTCAAAGTTATTTAGATTATCCAGCTGGTGATTAATTACTGATTATTTTCCTCGCCCAATCTTGAATTTGAGAAAAATCGTTCTCTCCTGCTAGCGGTTGATAAATTAGCTGTTTGCCTGATTTTACTTCTGTCAGCAACCCACCATCGGTATTGATAGCGGTGTTCAAATAGTGTTTGTTAATATCTTTCATCTCGATATCTTTTGTCATTTCGATAAACTTGAGTGTTTCCCAAAGTTTGAAGTCGGTTTTAATACTCTTAGCCCCCGCTTGCATCATTCTTATTGTTTTCATTGGATTTAATAGTACATTGTAATTCAAATACTGATTACGAAGACTGCATAAAAACAAATGTTGCCGTTTAATTCGATCGAAATCCGGAATAGCATTTTCAG
>JAQVFY010000055.1 GCA_028696995.1 Patescibacteria group bacterium | reverse complement strand
GAGCAAAAAAAGGAGCTTGCCAAACATTATTATGATAAACAGGAATAGGTTGATAACTAGCTCGATAAGGATTTTCAACTGTTAAAAATTTATAAGTTAAACAATAAAAATAATTAAAAGTAGCCACTGTATCAATATCAAAAACACTAACCAATATTTTATCATAATCAATTCCTTCTTTATCAATAAATTCTCTTTTAAAAAGCTTGCCGGCGAAAGCTTGATTGGCTCCCTTACCCTTCAATTCTCCCTCAATATTATCAGGATGAAAAGAAATAAAAAGTTTTTTAAAATAATGTTTGTATTCGGCTTCTATTATCTTAGCTTTTTCTTTAGCTGACTCACCAACCCGCTCTTCCATAGCCAAAACAACCAACATTTCTTGATTTGGGTAACCATTATTTATCAAGCTATCAAAACTAGTCCTAATAACATCCAAGCTTTCATTATAAGTTGGAAGAATTACTAGATGAATGACATCCTCCCAACTCCAACCTTGTCGAGCCAATGAACTTACTGGCAAACTATCTTTTTCAGATGATAAATTTTGGCATTTAAGCAACCAATCAATTTTTTTATTTTCCTTCATTTTAAAATAAGAATTGATTAAATAGATTGCTAAAAAAATTACCAACAATAAATAATAGACATTGAAGGCAATAATAAAATAAGCCGCCCAAATCGGATTAAAATAAGAAAGCACAATAAGACCTAATAAAGTCCCTAAAGATAAAAAGCCAGGAAGAATTTCTAGGGCTCGATAAATCTTTCTATCCGACCCTGAAAGTTCGGTGGCTTTAGATATTTTTAAATAATTCATAACTATCAATTTTCTAAAAAAACATCCTCTCCTTCTTTTATTTCTTTTTCTTGATTATTACCTTTTTTTCTTTGATTATAAAAACTAACCGGTTTCGCTTTAGAAAGATCCTCGAAACTTAGAGTTGAGACTTCTTCCTCTTTTTTAACAACCTTATTATCATTTTTATTATTCTGAATATTAGTTTGATTATTAGCTTGAGAACTAGGTTTAAATTTTTCAACGTTATTATTGCTCTTATTATTTTTAATATTAGGCCTATCTTTTCCAATATCATCCTTGCCTTTTTTATTGGAGCTATTATCATTTTTCTTTAAAGATTTATTATTTAAACAATCCTTACAATAAACTGGTCGAACACCATCCGGTTTAAAAGGAGTAAAAACATCAACCCCACAAGAAGAACATTTTCCAGGAAAACCAGGAGTACTTTCTTTTTTTGGAGCTGATTGATAAGCACCACTAATAACTTTAATTTCTTTATTCTTATTATCCTCAACATAATCTTGATGCCAACGCATAATCTTATCTTCTACTATTTCTCTCTTAGTAGCATATTTCTGACGAGAATATTCAATAACTTTTTCCGTATTATTAGTCATATCAACAGCCAATAAAGGAGGCAAGCCTCGAGCAGAAAAAGGATCTGACGATATTCCATCTATCATTAATTTTAAATACATTTCATATTTCGGTAAATTAACAATATCTTCTTCTGTAAAAACTGGAGCAAACTCTTTAACTAATTCTTCTGCATCAGCAGCTCCTACTCGGAAAACAATAATGGTACCGACATTACCAAAAACGGCGGGCTTAACTCGCTCATCTAATTGTTCAATATATTGATGAGCCATAATTAAATTTAGACGATACTTTCTGGCCTCAGATAAAATATTGGCAAAACTTTCAGTAGAAAAATTCTGAAACTCATCAATATATAAATAAAAATCTTTTCTCTGCCCCTCATCGATATCAACACGACTCATAGCAGCTAATTGAATTTTAGTAATCATCATAGCTCCTAATAAGGCGGAGTTATCTTCTCCAATTCTACCTTTACTCAAATTCATAATTAATATTTTTCCTTCATCCATAATCTCTCTCATATCCAAAGAAGATTTAACTTGACCAACAATATTTCTCATAAAAGAACTAGATAAAAATTGACCAACTTTGTTTTGAATAGGAGAAACCGCCTCAGAAGCAAACTTATCAGCATAACCAGCAAATTCTTTTTCCCAAAAAGATTTAACCACCGGATCTTTAATATTGGCCACTACTTTTTTACGATATTCTTTATCAGATAACATTCGAACTACGCCCAAAAGAGTAGATCCCGGAAAATCTAAAATAGCTAAAATAGAATTTCTTAAAATATATTCCAAACGAGGCCCCCAAGAATCAGCCCATAATTTTTGGAATACTCCAATCAAGCCCGAAGCTACTAAATGACGTAGATGTGGATCAACTTGTTCCACTAAATTAAAAGCGATAGGATATTCCATATCAGCTGGATTAAAATAAACAACATCATTAATTCTATTAGACGGAATATATTTAATTATTTTTTCAACTAAATCTCCATGAGGATCAACCACGGCTACTCCCTTACCAGACCTAATATCTTCTACTATCATATTTTCTAAAATAGTAGATTTACCCATACCAGTTTTTCCAATTAAATACATATGCCGACGACGATCATC
>JAQVFY010000024.1 GCA_028696995.1 Patescibacteria group bacterium | reverse complement strand
AAGAAATATGATTGATGCAGTTGTTGATGAGACAATAGATATATTCAATGGAAAAATAAACCAGACATTTCCCAAAAGCACAAGTCAACAGAAAAATCAGATGATAGAATTGATAGTTGAGTTCGCTGAGGCGATTCAAGAAGGAAGCAGAAAATATAAGAAAGAAGACTCTGACAGGATCAATAATCAATTCTTCAAAGACATAAGAACGAGAATAGAAAAATGAAGCCACGATCAGCAATCGCAAAAGGTAAAAGATTAGAGAAGTTCATCGCCGAAGAGATTGAAGAAATGGGATTAGGCAAAGCCACCAGAACACCCGGAAGCGGAAGTGGGCGGATCAAGTCCGACATCTTCGCCAACATTCCATTCAGCATTGAAGCCAAGCACCACGCTAAGATCAGCATTCTGGATTGGATCGATCAAGCCAAGAAAGATGCCGAGAGAGGTAACTATCACACGGAAAAATGGGCAGTAGTGTTTAATGATTTTAGAAAGGGCGAGTTTCAAGACTTATATGTTACGATTGACTTCTGGGAGTTTTTAAAGTTACTAAAGAAAGACAGCGAGCCGATGATAAAAAAATCTGACCGGGAATTAAAATTTGAAATACAGCGATTGGTCGACATCGCAAGAAGAGTGATTAAAAAATTAGACTAAGACAATGAAAAAAGAAATAGAAAGTGGGTGGAGGGAAGAGATATTAAGGTCTTGTGCGGCGGCAGAAAAGCTGTATCGATTCGAGAGCGACAGAACAACTGAAAGTTGGGTTGCAATTTACAATGCTAATGTGATTAAGAAAATTGAGCGACTTCTTGAAGAGAAAAACAAAAAAGGATTCAAGAGAGTGTTGAAAAAAATTACGGGTATGTTAAAATAAAGACACGGAAGTAATTTAATCAACATAAAAGTAGAAAATGACACCAGAGGAATTCGTTACAACTATAGTTCGTGAAATGGTGAAGAACCCGGATAGCGTGAGTGTAGAAACCACCAGAGATAAAGGCGGAATGATATGCACAGTCAAAGTGGCCGACGAAGACGCTAAACTCATTATCGGCAGGAGGGGTAAAACAATAACTCTTATAAAAGACTTAGTTTATATCTTCGGAGCGAGAAGAGGCGAGAGGGTTAATGTTATCCTTGATGTTCCGGACAAACCAAGAAATTAAAAGATAACTAATAATAAAATGATAACATTAAAAGAAGCATACGAAGACCTAGGTAACCGAATGATGAAGCAGATCGCCGAGGCCTCTTGGGAACTAGAAAGAATTAAGGGAATCAAAGAGGGTTCAGGCGAATGGAAGAAGTTCACCGGTGGTCACGCCAAAAAGAAAGAGCTTATTAAAAGCATAGAGGCAGATATTAAAGAACGAAAGAAGAACCTAGAGGTGTTGAAGAAGTTGGTTAAATAAAGATTAAGAAGCAATGGAAAAGATTTACATTCTAAGGACTGATGGAAAAGGTAATGTATTCTATACGCTTGATATGATTACTCCTGATAGAGCAAAGGTGATAGTGAAAGAAAACAGCGGTGAACGTATAGTTGTCCATAATGGCAAGACCATACACAAAGAGCCATTTATATCAGACTTTCAAACAAGCAATAAATGAAGTTAGGAGGCAACCAATATAAAGCAGACCCAAGACAAGCTGACTTTCTAGTAAACTACTTAGATCCAAAAAGTAAGACTTTTAGCAATGCTTATGCCTCTGCTAAGAAAGCTGGATACGCTGAAGAATATGCTAAAACAATATTAGCAAGAGAGAATGAATGGTTATCAGAAATTGTAAGTGACTTCGCACTCATAAAAAAAGCCGAAAGAAATCTCAAAGAATTACTAGACGAAAAGAAGGACAAAAGGATAAAAGCCGACATGACAAAGTTTGTTTTAGAAAGATTAGTTAAGGGAAAATATTCATCCAGAACCGAAGTAGAACATAAGGGAGAGATAGAGCAAAAGATAATAGACGACAAGGGACTACTAAAAGCATCTGAAGTTTATGCAGAACATCTCAAAGGAACAATTCGCAAAGAAGCTGATAGCAGTAAGCACGCTGGCGTGGATAAAAAACGAGGGGATAGTAAACGAAAAGGGAAAGCCGATTGAGTTTTACGATCACCCTTTCTTAATAGACATCTACGCCGACCAAGCACAAGAGATAGTAGTTCAAAAAGGTTCACAAATAGGAGTATCTACTTGGGCTATATTAGATGCTATCCACGATGCAAAGTATCAAGGCATAAACCAGATACACACATTACCAACAGCAACAGATGTAACAAGATTCGTTCCTTCAAAAGTAAACCTGATTATCAAAAACAACCCAAGCATCTTCCGAGACATAAGCGGGGACATTGATGCAGTAACCCAGAAACAGATAGGAAAAGCGTTTATATTCTACCGAGGGACTTTTTCAGAGAGAGAAGCAATAATGTTAAGCTCGGACAAAAACATCATTGACGAACTGGATAAGAGCGATATGGGAGTAGTGAGAGATTACAATTCAAGACTGGGAGCGTCAGAGTTAGCAAAGAAGAGATTCATATCCACGCCGACGATACCTAACTTCGGGATTAATAGATTGTTTGATTTATCAGATCAGAAGCACTGGCGATTCAATTGTCCAAAGTGTAAGTTCAGACAACATATGGAGTGGGAAAAGAATGTTGACTTTGAAAACAAGATCTATGTTTGCCAAAAGTGCCACAACGAAATAACAGCTAACACGATTAGATGTGGTGAATGGGAGGCAAGATACCCGGGCCGAGAGACATCCGGCTATTGGATACCTCAAATGATAGCAACCTACAGAACTTGTGCTGATTTGATTAAAGAGTTAGAGGATGCAGAAGACGAGGAATACTTTTACAACTTCGTGTTAGGAGTTCCTTACCTTAACCCGGAAGCAAGAATACCCGGAACACTCATCTATAAAAACCTAACAAACGAAAAGCACAACGATAAAGCAAAGGTAATGGGAGTAGATGTCGGTAAGCAATTCCTGCATGTAATAGGTGGAAATGAGAAAGGAGTATTCATCATCGCCGAAATAGAAGACAAGGTTGGCAAGACCAAATGGGAAAGGTTGGGAGAACTGATGGATGTCTACGATACTCAATTCTGTTTGATAGACGGAGGGTGGGATACTAACAGTGCTTACAACTTCGCAAGAAAGACTATTGGTAAGACATATTTGGCGTGGTATAAAGAAGACCCAAGTAAAGCAAGTATCAGCAGGTGGGGGGATGATATTAAGTTCACCGACAAATTGCGAAAATGGGAAGAAAGTGTTAGAGTTTTAATAGACCGAAACAGATCAATAGACTTACTCATCAGCGATCTAAGAAAAGGGAAGATCAGATTCAACTTCCAGATAGGCGATAGTTCCATTGAGGAGCTGGTAGATCACATCCAAACAATGTATAGTAGAACCGTAACCGATAAGCACGGAAAAGAGAAAAGAGAGTGGGCTTCAACGACTGGCAACGACCACTTCCTGCATGCATTAAACTATTTCAATATCGCACTGAATAAGTATAATGATTATAAGAGTTGACATAATAATGTATAGCCATTAAAATTAAATAATAACCGACAAAGAACGAACCGATACCAACGACTTATCCGTATCGGTTTTTATATATTCAAAACATGGAAGAAGAGAAGGACATCCAAGAAGATAAGAAAACATTAGCTGAGCTTTCTGAAGAAGAGAAAGAAGAGATAGTTGAAAAGTGGAAAAAGAGATTCAAGAAAGCTAAAGACTTCAAAGAGCCATACAAAGAAAAATGGCTAAGGATGTATAAACTCTATCGGGCTTACAGAGACAAGTCCAACTATGCTTACGAGACGAACTTAATGCCAGCGACTGCCTTTGAGATAGTTGAAACAGTCAAACCAAGATTGGTATCAGCCAAGATGAACATCAGGATATTACCGCGTTTCAAGAAAGATGTTGGCAATAAATCTTTAGAGAGTTGGGACGATAAGATTAAGTACGATTTAGACGAAACAGACTTTGAAGACAGGAAGAGCGACATCGTGTCATCAGCTCTTACTTACGGAGATGGCTATTTAACACTTACTTGGGGTGAGAGACCAAATGGCAAAGAGGGACCAATTATTGATGTCGAGGATCTCTGGTTATTATTCCCAGATCCTGAAATGACTGATCCACAGAAAGACGGCAAGTACATGATACAGCTCGGCTATAAGAGCAAGAGAGAACTCAAAGACGAAGAAAAAGCCAGAGGCAAGAATACCATTTACGACGAAGATGTCCTAGAAGGCCTAGAAGAGAAGTCAGCCAGCGATGATCCAAGAAGGGAAAGATATCTTATCAACACCAAAAAAATGGGAATCGTTCCTAAGGGAAGAGGCGACGAGGGTTCAGAGTCAGGCGACAAATTAGAAGACGAAAAGAAGGTTGAATTCTGGCAGATCTGGGATTATGAGAATGATGTATTACTAACAATAGCCAATGAAACCGAGCTGATAAGATACGAACCAAACCCCTACGAAGTAATCAACGGTAGGATATTCTTCAACTTACAAGATCACCAGCAACTATGGGAGTTATGGTCAATCGGACATATAGAACCAGTAGAATCAATCATTGAAGAGATCGCCGACTCAAGAAATCACGCAATGGACAACATCGTGATGAACCTTGACCCGATTAGAAAAAAAAGGAAAGGAGCTAAAATTAAAGACGAGGATCTAAAGGTTGGTCCCGGGGCAATATGGGAACTAGAGAATGTTGATGATGTCATTACCGATCGTCCACCGGACATCAGTTTGCAATGGCTACAGAAAGACGACATCCTCAAGAAAGAGATTCAAACAGTACTAGCAATCTCTGAATACGCAATGGGAATCCCTAAAGGACCACAAGAACCAAAGGCTAAAGTAGAGTTGCTGTTAATGCAAACTAACATCCGATTCAGTATTCTAGTCAGGCAGTTATCCAGTATGATGACTAAGCTCGTCAACGCAATGATACTTCTTAACAAGGAGTTCTTAGACGAAGACGAAGAGATGAGATTGTTAGGTGACGAGGTAACCTTCAAAGAGTTCACAACCGACGATAAAGCCGTTGAGATAGACGCCATCGTAGATATTGAGCCAGTAGTCGAAAGAACCCCTGAAAGACGCTTAGCAGACGCTTTAGAGGCAAAGAGAATGTTCGTAGATGAAGCTCAACCAGATCCAAACAACCCAGTCGATGTATTAAGACATCAAACAGCCAAGAGAGCAATCAGTAAGAAGATATTAGAAGAGCTTGGCTTGGAACAATACGAGGATCTGATACTTGGACCAGAGGTTCCGATAGAACCAACATCAGAAGAGCCGTCAACATCAGGATCATTACTAGATCAAATCCCAATCATTCCAGCAGGAGAGACACAAGGAGTTCCTGAAATCCCAGAGATAATCCCACCAGAGGAATTGGCAGGAGGCGAAAAACCAAGCCCCATACCAGTAGAGATACCACCAATCTAAAGGTCGCAAATCAAAAGTAAAATAATAAAATGAAACAATTAAATCAAAATTTCAAAGTAGTTCAGTTCATTCCAATCTCAAGTGTAGATGTTGACACCACGGGCGATACAATAGATATGAGGCAAACCGATATGTTCGCCTACGATACAGCCTTAGTATTAGCCGAGATCGGAGGTTGGACAAATGGAGCAGAGAATATCGTATTGACAGTGCAAGAGTCAGACGATCCATTGTTTGCCACCGCCGATGATATCGAGAGAAAAGAAGTCGCACAGAACACCAGTGAGATATTCCAAATAGAACGAAGGAAAAGATACCTTAGAGTAGCGGTTGGCCTAAATAGTGCAGAAGGTGCCCAAATTCTTGTAAATGGATTGTTATGGAATGCTTCAATTCCTTTCCCGATTGACAAAGCAATTGATATGACTCAACCCGAATCCTGATGATTGATCTGGTTTATATTCTGAAAGAGGGAGCAAGCAACTGGCAAGACAACGAGATACGTCACTCCCTCCGAAGTGCCGAGAAGAATCTGAAGTTCAACAATGTAGTGATAGTGGGATATAAACCAGAGTTCCTTAAAAATGTTATCCATATCCCTGCGGCGGACGATTTACCGGAGAAGCACAACAACGCCGTCAAGAAGGTCTTAATCGCTTGTAATGACGAAAGGGTCGGCGAGAAGTTCGCCTTTATGAACGACGACTTCTTCATAACCAAGAAGATTAATGAGATACCCTACCTTCACATGGGAATGATACAAGACTACTTAGACAGCCATAGGAAGCACGAGGGAGGCATTTACTACCAAGCGATGAAGAGAACAGCTGAAGTGCTGGGTAAAGACGCCCTGAACTATGAGCTACACTTCCCGATGGTTTTTGAGAAGTCTACAATAGAAGAGTTTGCTAAGAAGTTCAATCTATGGAGGATAGTCAATTTCAGATCAGAGCCGGGTTACCTCATCAGGTCGTTATATGGCAATTACTTCAAGGTAGGAGGAGAGCAGGTCAAGGATAACAAGTTCACAGGGAAAGCAATAACAGCACCAATAGAGAACGACCTATTCTTTTCAACAAACAATTCAGAGACAAGAAACGAAGTAACGAGATTCTTCATCAAGCAATTATTCCCTAACAAAAGTAAACATGAGCACTGAAACAGACCTATCAAGAGGAAGAAAGGTAGTCGATATGACCAAGACAGAAGGCTGGGCTATTGTCAGGGAAGAATTACAAGCAAGGATAGATGACGAAGTCAGAAAGATGAGCAAGATCAGAATAGAGAAGAAAGGACTGCAAGAGATCGCCGCTGAATATATCCAGCACGTTGAAAGGATCAAAGGGTATCAGGAAGTATTTGAGATCATAGACGACATCTTAATCAGAAAAGAAAACGCTGAAAGCGTAATAAGTAATAAATAATATGCCATACGGAATTAAAGGAAAAACAAAGGAATGGGAGGAAGAAACGAAACTCGGACGAAAGATAGACGCCCGGATAAAGAAGTGCGTTGATAAGTTAATGGCAGACCCGGACTTTGAACCAGGGGGAGATGAGGACAAGGAGACCGCCGCAATAAAGGTCTGCAAATCAACCATTACGAAAAGCGATGAGTTTAAAAAGCAATTAAAGAAATGAAATGAGCAATAAAATTTTAGAAAAGATATCCAAAGATAAGCGAAGGCAATGGAGCATAGTTGATGATGCTGTAAGGTTTGCCAGAGATTCTTTTATAGGAAATGAGTTCGTCCAAGAGGGCGAGAAAAAGGTAAAGCCAACCGCTACCTTTGGCGAAGCCATAAGCGACTTAATAGAAGCATTACAAAAGATTAAATCCGGCGATGTAAAGCTCGGAGGACTTGGCGGAGCAAAATTAAACATAGATAACGAAGAAAAGGTCGAAGAGGATTAAAAATTAACAATAAAGAACTATGAACACATCGGATAACATTCAAGAATTCAGTAGTCAATTAAACGACGATGAATTTGATGAAGAGGTAGAGACCGAAGACGAAGAACTTGACGACGAAACCGGCGAAGAGGATATAGACGAAACCGAAGAAGAAGACGACAAAGCCGACGAAGAGACAGATGACGAGTTCTTAATGCCCGAGAAGTTTAAGGGAAAGAGTCCGCAAGAGATAGCCAAAGCTTATTCCGAGCTGGAAAAGTTAGTAGAAAGAAAGGCACAAGAAAAAGCTGAAGCATTGGCGAAAGAGAAATCCAAACCTTTCAAAGAGGAACCAAAGAAAGAATACCCAATGACTCCTCATGGAATGCCTGACTTCTCAAAATTCACTCCTGAACAATTCGCAGAATGGATGATGGGCGAAGTAGATAAAAGAGCCGAAGAGAAAGCAAAGAAGATCTACCAGTCAAGCGATGAGATGAGGGCAGAGGTAAGAAAGACGATCGCCAATGTTAGAAAAGACCACCCACTTCTGAAAGAGAACAAAGAATATACCGACCTTGTATTGGCACTGATTGAAAGTTCTTCCGCACGAGGAGAACAGATCAATATCAAAGAAGCTTGCGAGAAGGTAGATAAGCTCTTAGGAGAGAAGATTAAGCTTGCCAAGAAAGACACCGATAAGCTAAAGAAGACTCGCTTAGCAGTAGAAAAGACAAGCGGTGCTTCCGGTGGCAAGCAAAAGACCGAAGAAGAGCTGATCAAAGAGAGTTTAATGGGTGGAAAGAAATCATCAGTATTAGGAGGATTAGGATAACAAACAATCGGGGTGCAATCCCCGAGCCGTGAAAGCCTCAATAGAGACAACTGGAGCGATAACTCAAACCTTGCTAAGGGAAATGTCGTATCCCTTAATTACAAAGTAACAATTCAAAGATATGACTACCACTAAAGGAGTAAGAGGAACAGATACGATTGCATCGGGAATGCGAAGGTATGACTTAGCTGATACCATTTCTTTGTTGGACGCCAGCAAGTATCCATTGTTAGCAATCTTGACCAATGCTGGCAAAGACCCTGTCACCAAGAAGGGTAACCCATTGAGAAAGAAAGCAACGACCGATCCGGAGTTCAGATGGTTTGAGGACGAGTTCGGCACAAGGACACTCGCTGTTGACAAAACTACTGTCGAAGTTAATCCTAACCAAGATGGCCAGACCATTAGTATCACGGGTCAAGCAAATCTTGTCCAAGTTGGAGATGTTTTGCACGTCCCTGACCTTGGCTGGACATTCGAGGTGGCTACTACCCCTGATAAGAATACCATCACTGTTAACAAGGAGATTGGTGGTGCTACTAGTGTAGAGGATTTGAACGATAAGGAGATCTGGATCATTGGTAACACCAACGAAGAGGGAGCTGAAGTCCGAGAGATCAAAGGAACCACTCCAACGAGGAGGGAAGGGTATTGTCAGATATTCAGAACTCCATTTGGAGTAACTGAAACTGCTAAGCAAACCCAAACCCTCATTAAGGAGAACGACTTTGATTATCAGAGACGAAAGAAAGCCATTGAGCACGCTACTGATATCGAAAGAGCTTTCCTTTTCAGCAAGGCTAAAGAGATTCTCGGAGCGAAACCAAAGAGATACACCGAGGGAGTTCTTAATGCCGTAACCGATAACGTTGGCTGGGGAATTGATACTGAGCCAGAGTTTGAGGAGTGGCTTGAGGACGCATTCCGACACGGGAACACCGAGAAGTATCTGTTTGCCGCACCGTCAATTCTCTCAATGATCATCGGTTGGGCCAAGAATAAGGTTCAACTCATTCAGAGCGATGAGACCTACGGTATCTTGATCACCAGATACATCTCCCACCACGGCACGCTTAACATCATTAAGCACCCGTTGCTTACAGGAGCTTATGGTAAGACCGCAGTATGTCTTGATATGGAGTGCTTGGATTACAGGTATGTAACCAACAGAGACACCAAGCTACTTACCAATAGGCAAAACCCCGGAGCCGATCAGAGGATAGACGAATACTTGACCGAGTGTGGACTTCAGATCAAAGAGATCAAGAAGCACGCAAAGATGAGTATGGAAGAAGATCCTGCTTTAAGTGCTTAGTAAGTGTTAGCCGATTCCGCTCTAACTCACTGCTGTTTGAGAGATTGGAGCGGAATAAAACAGCGGGTTAGCACGATTAAAAATTAACAAAATAAAATGGCAAAATTCATTAGTAAATATCCAAACCACAAGATAGTGATGAAGTCGTCCTACGCACAAGAAGTGGATGGGCGAAGAACGATAGTCGGTGGCGAGTCAATCCAATTTGAGAATGGAGTATATGAGACCGACGACAAGAATGTAATTAAGTTCTTAGAAGATTTGAAAGCATTCGGAAGGATAATTCTCCGAGTAGATAAGAACTTAGACGAAGTGAAGAAAAAACTGATGATGACTGAGAAAGAGAAAGAAGAAGAGGCAGAGCGGATCGCCAAAGAAAAAGAACGAGAAGCTAAGTTGTTAAAAGAAGACGAAAAGAAACTCAAAGGAGCTAAGAAAAGGTCGCAAGATAAAAAGGAAAAACCTAAGTTTTAATCATTTAATTTAATAATTATGAGTGTAATAGAAACAACAAATCTAAAATACTACCTTTCAGGTGGTGCAGGAAACACTGATCCAAACGCTTCAATAGGGGGAGTAATATCTTCTACTGAAGTGGCTGATAATAATCTTCACAATCTTTTCGCTAAAGTAAAGTGGCAAGAGAGTGAAGTCGGTAGCGAGAAATACCGAGCAATCTTTATTAAGAATGAACACGCCTCTCTCACATGGGAAGATGTGGTAGCTTTCATTAAGAGTCAATCAACATCTGATGATACCAGCATTGAGATTGGCGTATGCGATGAGGGTAAAAATCAAGCAATTGAAGTTATTGACGATGAAGACACAGCACCCGACAGTGTTGTCTTCAAAAGTGGAGTTGGCATAGTTAACGGAGTATCGGTCGGCGATTTAGAGAAAAACGACTATATCGGCATCTGGGTCAAGAGAGTAGTTAATCAGGGAGCATCAGCTAAAGGGGACGACACAGCAGAGTTAGAGTGCAAGGGAGGCACGACAGCAACAGTTTAATAGTGTAAATTATGGCAAGAGACGCAATAAAAAACCTATTAAAGGTCAAAGTAGTTGGCGACTATTCCAACAGCGATACAACCATTGAAATAGATAGCGATGACTTTTCCAGATTACCAGACCCAGCAACAGAAGGGCAATACAACCTCGTCTGGT
>JAQVFY010000054.1 GCA_028696995.1 Patescibacteria group bacterium | reverse complement strand
ATATTCAAATATTTTTAGCTAAGGCTAATTTCGGTCAAAAAACCTATAGTGTTATTGGTCAAGGTATGGTGGAAAATTTTTTAAATACTAGCCCTTCAGAAAGAAAGGCTTTTTTTGATGAGGCCACTGGTGTTAAACAATATCAAATTAAAAGAGACATTTCTTTAAATAAATTAGAAAATAGCCAAGAAAACTTGGCAAAAGTGGAGATGTTGTTAAATGAAATAAATCCTCGTTTAAAGAGTTTGACTCGTCAAGTTGGAAAACTTAAAAAGCGACAGTCATTGGAAGAAGAGCTTTTAATTAAGCAATTAAATTATTATAGTTGTCTGTGGCAGGAGGTTGGGAATAGGTCTGAAAAATTTCAAAAAGAAATTAATAAACTTCAGATAGAAAAAGATGTTTTAGAAAAAAAAATTGAAGTTGATAAAAATAATTTAGAACAACTTAGTCAAGGAGAAACTATTGGAAAAGAATTTTATGAATTACAGAAAAATTTCTTGTCTTTGCAGGCCGAAAAAGAGAAAATTGAAAAACAGCAAGAAAGGTTAGCCCTGTGGATAACTTTAAACAAAAAGAATAAAAATTCCGATAATGAAATGATAACTACCCTAATTAGTGATCGAGAAGAGTTGCAAAAAATTATTGCTGTTAGTTCTAAGGAGATAGAAAAATTAAAGGAAGGATCTTTAGAAATAGAAAAATTAAAAGAAATAGAAGACTCTATTATTACCCTAGAAAGAGAATTGTCGGATAAAAATAGAGAGCTTTCTAAAATAGAAGCTTGGATAGAAGTAAAATTAGAGAAACAAGGAAAGTTTGATTTGTCTTTTTTGGTAAATAGACAGTCTTCTTTAAAATTTGATCAGGTAAACCTTAAAGAAGATTTGTCAGAATTAGACTTAAATATAGGTAGTAGTCAGGAAAAAATTAACAAAAACAAAGAAATTTCCCAAGAAATAGAAAAAAATATTTTAGAAGTAGAAAAAGAATTAGGAAGAATCAATAATGAAGAACATCCTTCTAATATTAAAAAAATAAATCAAGATCTAAAAATATTATCTCAAAAAATTGAAACTATTAGTGATTTTCGAGATAGCGAAAATATTGGTAGAATTATTAAAGAAATTAAAGATTCCATTAAAGAGTTGTTAAATTTTTCTTCTGGGAATAACTATAATTATAAGATAGAAAAGATAAATAATAAATTAATTGATTTTCGAAAAGAAAAAAATAAAATAGACCAAGAGATATATAATTTACAAATTAAATATAATTCTGATAAAAATAAAAAAGAAGTCATAGAAAAAGAATTATTTAAAATAGAAAAAGAAATAACAGAGATTGAAGTAAAGATAAAAAATAATAAAGAGGACGGTGATAAAGTTAGTGTTGTTGCGCAAAAAAAAGCTTTAGAAGCGGTTATTTCTGATTTATCTAAAAAGATAATAAAAGCTAAAGAGGAAAAAAACATTTTGCGCCTACAAATAGATAATAGTAGAGAGGGGAAATCTCGGCAACAAGAAGTTTTACAAGATTCTCAGAATAAATTAAATGAAATAAATAATAAGATTAATTTATTTAAAAATGATTCACTCAAAATTCAATCTAAAATTGAAGATCTTTGGGAGGAGATTAGATCTCAATCTTTCTTAGGAGCAAATAAAATTGAGAATGAAAAAAATATAGAAGAAGAAAATAGCCTTATTAATGAAATATTATTAAAAATAGAAAAAGAACTCCCTGTTTTACAAGAAAAAATCAATAATTTTAATCAAGCTCAAGAAGATAAAAAAAGAAGTTTATTGGATTTGCAAAAAAGCATTAATGATAATGAAAATATTTTAAATCAAATAATCAATGAGTTAAATAATAATAAAATAGAATTAACTAGAGAAGAGACTAGAACAGAAGATTTAATTAATAATATTTTAGAAGATAAGATAGATTTAGAAAAAGTAAAAGGGCATAAAGTTAATGAAGATGTCCAAGTAGATTTGTTTAAGCAAGAAATTGGGCAAATTAAGAGCCAGTTAGAGTTAATAGGCGGGATAGATCCTGAAACCGAAAAAGAATATGAAGAAACTAAAAAGAGATATGATTTCTTATCGGAGCAAACTGAAGATTTGGATAATACTATTAAATCATTAGAGAAGGTTATAACTGAATTAGATAGTGTTATCAAGGATCGTTTTGAAGTTGAATTTAAAATTATTTCTGAGAAGTTTAATGAGTATTTTAAAATTTTATTTAATGGTGGTAATGCTAAAATCTTTCCGATTTATGATAATATTAATGGAGAAGAAGAAAAAAATGAAATTAGTAATGAGAATGGAGAAAAGAAATTGGAGTCTCAAGGATTTCAATCTTCTAAAAATATTAAATTAATTCGTCATTTAAAAAAACATAATGCTTTGGGTTTTTCTGGGGTTGATATTTCAGCTACTCCTCCAGGTAAAAAAATAGCTTCTGTTAATATGCTTTCTGGTGGAGAGAGAGCTCTAACTGATATTGCTTTGATTTGTGCTATTATTAGCGCTAATCCT
>JAQVFY010000053.1 GCA_028696995.1 Patescibacteria group bacterium | reverse complement strand
TCCCGTGTATCCCGGGAACAACCGTCGTTCTGAATTCATAATCAATTCCCGATTCTTTAATCAGTTTTACGCTTTCGGAAATCGCCAATGTATCAAGATCGACACCAACAGCCAAAGAGTAGCTCTTTTTGTCAATTGGCGCTTTCAGATCCATCGCTATATAATCAATCAATTTTTTATCCAAAAGAGATCTGATCATTGACGGGTTGGTGCCGTTAGTATCAAGTTTAACGCTAAAACCTCTCTCTTTTATCTCTCCGATAAATTCAGGAAGATCCTTGTTTATTGTCGGCTCGCCGCCGCAAACGACAACGCCATCCAACAACCCCTTCCTTGAGTCCAAGAAACTGAAGAAATCTTGCTTCTCCATTATCGGTTGCTTGGTTATCAGATCCGGCAATACGATTTCGGGCGAGTGACACCAAGGACATCTGAGATTGCAACCAACCAAAAAAACCGTGCAGGCGATCTTTCCCGAATAGTCTATTAGGGTTGATTTTTGCAATCCCCCGATCTCAATCATTTAATTTTGGACTTGTATTCCTCTCTCTCTTTAAATTCTTGTTGCTTACCGCTATTCCATTGAGTGACCGGTCTCAAATAACCCACAATCCTTGAATAGACTTCACACGGTTGTTCAATGGTGCATTTGGGGCAATTGAAATGCTCGCCCGACAGATATCCGTGGGTCGGACATATTGAGAATGTCGGGGTTATGGTGATGTAAGGGAGTTTGTAATTGCTGAAAACTTTCTTAATCAAATTTTTAACGGACTCAATATCACTCACTCTCTCCCCCATAAAGAGATGTAGAACTGTACCTCCGGTATAAGCGGTTTGAAGTTCGTCTTGATGATTTAACGCTTCAAAAAGATCATCGGTATAATCAACCGGCAAATGAGTGGAGTTGGTATAATAAGGAACTTTATTAGTTCCAGCGGCGATGATATCCGGATGAACCTCCTTGTCAATTTTGGCCAATCTGTAGGAAGTTCCTTCGGCTGGGGTTGCTTCCAAGTTATAGAGATTGCCCGTCTTTTCTTGGTAATCAATTAAACGATCTCTCATGAATTCAAGAACTTCGATTGAGAACCTTTTACCTCTCTTAGTCTCTATTCCTTCGCCGATGAAATTGAGACAAGTTTCATTCATTCCGATAAGTCCGATGGTTGAGAAATGGTTGCCGAAATAACTACCTCTCATCTGCTTTACCGAAGACAAATAGTGTTGAGTGTAAGGATAGAGTCCCTTCTCAATGAAATCATCTAAAGTTTTCCTCTTTATCTCCAAACTGTCTTTTGCTAAATCCATCAATTTGCCCAATCGCTGATAGAAATCTTTTCGAGTCTTTGAAAGATACCCGATTCGAGGCATGTTTATCGTTACAACTCCGACGCTTCCGGTCAAAGGTTGAGATCCGAAGAGTCCTCCGCCTCGTTTGATCAACTCTTTATTATCCAATCTCAAACGACAACACATTGAACGAAAGTCTTCGGGATTCATATCTGATTGAACAAAGTTTGAGAAGTAATTGATTCCATACTTGGCCGTTGCTTCCCACATTGCATCAAGATTTGGGTTGTCCCAATCAAAGTCTTTGGCGATTGATATCGTTGGAATTGGAAAAGTAAACGGCCTTCCCTTGGAATCTCCTTCCATTATCACTTCATAAAAAGCTCTGTTTATCGTATCCATTTCAGATTGAAATTCTCCGTAATTTTTATCTTGAAGCTGACCTCCGATTACAACAGGTTGATCTTTCAAATAGCTTGGAACTTTCACATCAAGAGAAAGGTTGATGAAAGGAGTTTGAAATCCAACTCGAGTCGGAACCATGCAGTTGAAAAGAAACTCTTGCATCGCCTGTTTGACTTGGCTGTAATTAAGGTTGTCATATCTGACAAACGGAGCCAAGAAAGTGTCAAAATTACTCATCGCTTGAGCTCCGGCACTCTCACCTTGAAGAGTGAAAAAGAAGTTGACTATCTGCCCAAGAGCCGTTCTTAGATGTTTCGGAGGTCTTGATTCGATCTTTGACGGAACTCCTCCGAAACCTCTCACCAAGAGGTCTTGTAGATCCCAACCGCAACAGTAAGTTGAAAGAGAGTCAAGGTCGTGAATATGAAAATCTCCCCCCAAGGTCGCTTCTCTTATGCTTTGAGGATAGATCTTGTTGAGCCAATATTTTTTGGCAACGTTTGAAACGGCGTACTGATTCAATCCTTGCAGGGAGTATGTCATATTGGCATTTTCTTTGATCTGCCAATCAAGTTCTTTCAGATATCGATCTATCGATTCAACCGATTCATCAAATTGAGCGCTGGCTTCTCGAATCTCTCTTCTTTTCTCTCTATAGAGAATAAAAGCTTTGGCGGCATCAACCAATCCTTCAAGAATCAAGACCTCCTCAATCAGATCTTGAATCTCTTCAACGCTTATTTCCTCGTCCTTGAATCTGATATTGATGAGTTCGGTCACTCTGTCGGCTACTTTGTGCGACATCTCCCCATCTCCCTGATTTGATGCGGTAAGCGCTTTGTAAGTCGCTTCTCGAATCTTATCTTTGTCAAAATC
>JAQVFY010000052.1 GCA_028696995.1 Patescibacteria group bacterium | reverse complement strand
TTCGGGATTTGAGTTGAAGGATGAAAAAGAGCTGGAAAGATATACGTTAACTCTTCTAAAGTATCTTCGTTATTTCTCCAAAACATTCAAAGGTAAAAGATTTACTAATCTTTATATCGGTGGTGGCACCCCAAGCATATTGTCAAAAGAGATGATTTTTGAAATATTAAGCGAGATTCGAAGATCTTTTGATTTCTTACCCGAAGGAGAAAAGACTTTTGAGATGCATCCGACAAGTTCATCATTTGACAAATTAAAAATCATTAAAGACTTCGGATTCAACAGAATCAGCTTTGGAGTTCAAACGTTTAATGAAACTGTTCTGGAATTGAATAATAGGGGCTATCAAACGGAAGGAAAGACAATAGAGTCAATAGAACAAGCAAAAAGTCTTAAGTTTGATTTCGTAAATCTGGACTTAATGGCCGGACTTTACGGCGAAACCGAAGAATCTATCATCAGTAGCTTCTTAAAAGCGACGAAATTGAAACCATACTCAATATCATTCTATCCGCTTCAACCAGCGCATCAATATTTAGAGCAGACTTTTCGTTGTAGCAAGAAAGAATATTTTGACTATAGGCATAAAATCTTGAAAACCGTGGTTCCAAAAATTAATCAAATAGCGAAAGAACATAATTATTCCACGATTGATCTCTCTAATGAAAACATCAATCTTAATGACTCGGGATCATTTGGCTTCAGAAGAAAAAATTATCGAATAAAAAAAGATAAAGCATATGTATTTGAAGACAAAAACGAGCTTAATTCAATATGTGGTATCGGAGATCAGAGTTTCTCTTATATAAACAAGAGGATAAAGTATAAGATGTGTGATAGAAATTTATCCGATCCGGAAGATTATGTCGTCAGAGCCTCCCCCTACACCGAAAGAAGAGAGATGATATCGTTTCTATTGAGAAACTTTTCTTATCAACGATTTGTCTCTTTGAATCATTTCGAAAAGATATTTGGCAAAGACCTTATTCAAGAGTTTGGCGAAGCGATTGATAAATTAAAAAGACTCAATGCTATCTCAATCAAAGATGACAGAATGATGTTATTATCAAAAGACCTTCAAGAGGTTTTAATTCATTGTCTTTTCTTGTTCGATAAAGAAGACATTCAAAAGGCGATTGCACCCAAAGAAGCGAAGAAGACAAAGATGATAAAGATAGATAAAGCAAAGAGTAAGATGTTATCAGAGAAGATGGAGGAGATCGTTAAAAAGGACAAGTATATTCAGTTGCTTGTAACCGACGGAGTGGTCGATGAAAAAAGAGAAGAGTCATTTGTTGTTTTAACCAAAGAAAAAGACAAAAAAGAGATCTTCGTTGATGATCAAACGATCGTAGTAAATGTCACTGTTCGAGGCAAGGAGTTTATTCTGACTCCGGTTAATCAGATCAAATTTGATGCGATTAAGAAAGGAGACTCTCTCTCAGTTCTATCAACAGACTGGAACAAGCCAAAGGCTTTAATTGTAAAAAGAGAACTATGAGTGAGAAATTGTTCAAAGAAGAGACAGATCTTTATCGGAGATTTTTGGAGAAGTGTCACATCACGTCGGTAATTAATAATCATTTAGCTGATCTTGATCTGTCAGTTAATCCTTATAAAGAGATCAGTGCGAATGAAGTTGTTTCTTATTGGAGAAAATTTATAAAGAATCCGAACAGGAAGGGTCATTTGAACTTTTATACTCACATCCCTTTCTGTCCCAAGGCTTGTCATTTCTGTTGCTATTTCAAGACTCAACCGACCTCTTCAGAAATCAATCTCTACGTCAAAGATTTAATCAAGTATTACGATTTCTTCTCACCAATATTCAAAGACAAGAACTTCACCAATCTCTACTTTGGAGGAGGAACTCCCAGTATATTGAAAGAGAAAGAGATGAAAGATCTTCTGACTTCGCTCTTTAATCTCTTCGAGTTTGATGATGATGGTCAAAAAGTCATGGAATTCAATCCCGCAACATCATCAAAAGGTAAGCTAAAACTGCTTAAAGATTTTGGGTTTAACAAAGTAAGTTTCGGAGTCCAAACATTCAACCAAGAGACATTGAGATTGAACAACAGAGGTTATCAGACTCCAGAGATGGTTAAAGAGGCTGTCTCCGACGCCAAGGACCTTGGCTTTGAGATAGTGAATATCGATCTTCTTTTCGGTCTCTACGGGGACACATCAAAAGACTTGATTGAGAATATGAAGAGATCTCTGGATCTGAACCCCGATACGATACACCTCTACTCATTACAACCGACGAGTCACTATTTTAAGAAAAAGAAGATTAAGAGTAAGGAATCTTTTTTTGAGCGCAAAAGAGGGATAATCCAAAGATCAATTGATCGGATAACATCTCTTGTTAAAGAAAAAGGTTATATGCTCCCGCCGATAATTGATTTTGCCGATCTTGATTTTCCCGACCCTCATGCTTTTGTTTTCAGCAAACCGAAAGTTCATGACAGGAAAAAAGAATATTCTTTTGGGGACATCAACGCCTCGGAAGACATATTGGGCATGGGTCATAGGAGCAGATCTCATATCAAGAAAAAAATGAGATATTCTATGAATGACAAGATATCGGTTGACCCTTCGGATTATATCTTTTCAGCCTCCCCCTACACCGAAAGAAGAGAGATGATATCGTTTCTATTGAGAAACTTTTCTTATCAACGATTTGTCTCTTTGAATCATTTCGAAAAGATATTTGGCAAAGACCTTATTCAAGAGTTTGGC
>JAQVFY010000023.1 GCA_028696995.1 Patescibacteria group bacterium | reverse complement strand
TATACCTTCTCATATGTTCCCTCAAAGTCTTGTTCTTGCATAATAATCAGGTCTATGTTGTAATGACCCCCTCCCTTTACAACAATGTAGTTACCCTTTTCTAAGGTGTATCCATCGAGACCCCTAATAGCAAAAACCTCACCTAAATCAGCTATTATCATATCAGCAAGCCATTTCCTAATTTCATCTAAATTATCTCCTGTGAATTGTATTGCATCAACTTCTTTTCGAATTAATCTATATTTTGCCATAGTATTTATTATTTAATAATCTTATTTGCTAACCCACCTTGATTTGAACAAGGAACTCTGCTTTTGGAGAGCAGTATTATACCATTTAACTATGGGCTAATTATTTCAGTCTGCCTTTAATCTCACCCAGTAGCTCAATCATCCTTGCGTTGCCATTGTTGATTGCTTGGACAATATCACGGTCGCCACCTCTTATGGATTCGGTTATCTCGTGGAGATGATTACTATTCATCAACTTTAACTCGTCTAACAACTCACGATTGGTCTTGTCCAGTATTGCTTCACCGTTGCGTGTTTTGAGCCACGCAAAGAGTTCCTTAATCATAAGGGTTACAACGATGACGATTGCTCCTAATGCTGTTATGTCGGTGTAGTCCATAGTTCTAATATAATGGTGGTAGTCCTGCTTCTTTCCTTAATTGATCCATTGATTTTTTACCACTTGATTTAGTTGTTGGGACATCGTCTGTCAACGACGGCAACCCGGCCTCCTTTCTTAATTGTTCCATTGACTTCTCACTACCACTCTTTTTCTTTGGCTCTTCTAACTCTTCTTTGGCATATCTATAATATGTCAGGAATGTTGCCATTGGAAATCCAAGTGCTGGCTCTTCTACTGCTGCCACGAATCTTAAATAGTCCTCTAATGTTGGCTCTTTCTTAAATGCACTCTGGAAACCTCTTTCTATATCATCCAGCATTGGAGTTGAGATCATACTATATGATTTGAGTCCGGTCTTCTTTCTGATCGTGTATTCTATTACTTCACCTAAGAATGGAACTGCTGTAAATGGCTGGGTTGCCGTAAATATAAGAGTGTCGGCTGCGAGGTTGGCGTCTTTGTCTTTCTTTTTGGACTTACCTGCGACACCCCTTACTATCGCCTTGTATCCACCGACAACACCTGCTCCTATTAAGGTGTAAAGCAATGGTTGCAAGAGTGCATAATGAAAGTATGTTTTTCCTAAAAACTCTGCTGATACCTCTCCTCTCTTATACTGAAGAGTTGTGTCTACTAGAACTCTTGTATATTGATTGGCTGTGTTTCTAAATCTGAAGAACGCTTTAGTAGCACCAGCTGATTGTTGAGGCAATGATAAGCCGGTTGATCCGCCGAACTGTTGCTCTTTGAGTGTTACCCTCTCAAACTTATCCCTAACATAATCTTCCGCCTCTTGACCCTTCAGACCCTTCTTAGCTGCCTCCTTGTCAAGATATTCAACATAAGGGCGACCCCCATAAATGATAGCTGTGATGTCCCCAGTTCTTGTTGGAAGTGTTCCGATCGCCCTCCAAGACTCCACATTGACCTTCAGATGATTACCACCAGTAATAGCATCTCGTGCCGCTTCATCGTGTCCACGATTAAACCTTGCGGGTATAAAATCAAACCTTTTTAACATATATTCGGCTGTTTTTTTAGGAGTTGCTATCCCTTTCATAAAGCCGGCAGTCCATTCAGTGGCTGGCATGTGCCTCATATAGTTTGTGGTTGATCCCAGTTGCCGTGCGAATACAGTGGGGGAGAACATCTTAGCAGTTGTCCAGTTATTAAGAGCTTTGTTAAAGACTCCATCAACAATATTTGTTATTGCTACCTCTCGGTTGAGAGATATACTATCTATGTGTTGGAGTAGATCTCTGTATATTTTGTCTCCATATCTATTGACAATTGATCCTTTAACCCTTCTGTCAGTAAATATCCTGCGTAAAGTTTCATATTCTCTGCTTAAATGATCAACGTGTTCTGCGATCTTAATATGCTTCATTCCCTTGGTCCAAGCATTGGTTGGAATAGGTATTAGTCTTGTGCTATGGGATCTTGCTTTCATTGCTGAAGGAGTCTCTCCTTGAATTTTAATATCATCAAAAACGCTTGGCTGGTGTTCGGTAGTTCCGGGCCAGTAGTTTTCTACCATTCCCATATCTCTACCTGTTATTTCAATGTTTCTCTTGTTTAATATCTCACGATAGTTTTGGACTTCTGCCATTAACATATCTCCCAGCATTTTTTCGTTGTCAGTTAGATTGCTTAAAGCACCATCAATTTGTGCTTTACCATAAGCCCAATAATATCTCTCTTTCACCACATCATTTTTAATAGAGTTATAGATATCTATAAGTTCCAATCTATTAATGTCGTGGTTCACTCTGTCTATGTCGGTCATTGCGACCTTCTCTCCAGCCATATCTACAAACCATCTCATCAAATCCCTGTCGTTTTTCAACCCTAATATCTTAACTGATTTTTTGTTGATTTCTTTCCCCTTATTAGTATAAGAGGTGTCCATTCGGTTTTGTTTTGTATCCGGATCATACTTCTCGGATAAAGCTTTACCGACGATCTGGTTGAGATACGATCCAATGTTTGAAACCCCTCCGTGATAAGTAGAAACAATCGCATTCATTGACTTTTTAATAAAGCTAACGTCTCTTAGTTCACTTGGCCTTAGCTCAACTATCTTGTTATGGACCTCGTCCACCCTCCCCTCTCTTTCAAGGGCCTTAAAGAAGTCGTCTATGTCTTTTGCCGCCTTTCCGATCTGCTTTAACCTTTGAATATCCTCTAAGACCTTTTCGTATATCTCTATTGACGCTTTGGCCCCGTTGGCTTGTAGTGAATAGAACCTTTCCTTGATCAGATCAAACTCGGAAAGCCCTTCAACACTCTCTCCCCTTGCGAGGTCTAGCTCGTCAAGCTTCTTTTGGGCTTGTTCTTGATTTAGCTTTCTTGCACCACGAAGTTCTTCCAGCACCTTATTGTATTCATACTCGTATTTAGCAACTCTCTTGTCGCCTTTCTTTACTGGTTTGGTGTATTTGAATTCTTTGTCTATCGCCTTTGACAGATCTCTCTTGGTTTGAGCGTCTAATAAGTTTTCTATTCTCCTTTGAATGTCCGGATATTTATTGTAGAAGGTGACCCCAGGATCTGACGATTTGGCGATGTTCCTCATCTCTGTAATAAACTTAGATCGGTCTTTTGCTGTTAGCCCTGACTCTTTGAGGATGTTTGCGAGCTCCTTTTGTTTTTCCACTATTTGCTTTCTTGTGTAGAGTGATCCCTCTCTTGATCCACGCTCAAGGTTTTTTAGTTTGTCTTTAAGTAGAGTCGTCTTTCTCTTTCTGACAAATGGTGATGGCTCAATACCGAGTATCTTTTGTGCCGATGGTGGGATCAATCTCTTAATAATCCCTGCTCTGGCTGGGTGCTTTTCCGCTATTTCTATTAGCGTCTCTGACACTTCCTTTTCTCTCAACAAGTCTTTATCTATTCGGTTGCCCATCTCGTCTTGAACGATGTCGTAAAGCTCTCTTTGTCTAACATTCCTCTCTGGCGGAATGGTCTTATTCTTTATATGCTCCATTACTTTGTTGAACAATGTCTTTTCTCTTAAATGAGACGGGACCCATTCTGGGAACGTGCTTGAGATACCCAATACATCCCTATCAGAAGCGTCAGGTTGCTCGATGAGTATTCTTTCTCCTGCTTCTGACAACTCCATTTCAGTCAAGACTTCAGACTCTACTCTTGCCATATCATCTTCTATTCTTTGGGCTATCTGTTGTTCGGTTGTTATTGTTGGCTCCTCTATTGGCTTCTCTGTCGCAAACATATCTCCCAACGTAACCTCTTCCTGTATTGTTGCCTCTGGATCGATAGATCTGGCTATTTGTTGCGATTCTGCTGTGTCAGCAAGAAACTCATTAGTCCTATCTCCTAAGTTTGTAGTATCCTCATTCTTCCACTTGTCATAGATAGGATGTATCGCATCGGCTATCTCTAAAGATTGTGGAGTATGTATTTGAACTTCCGTAGGTAATTCATTGGGAAGCTTAACTTTTATATTTATTCCTCTATATCCAAAGATTGTTGGATTTTTGAAAAAGTCTTCTACCTCTACGACATTAAAATTATTCTCAATGTTTTGTAACTGGGTAGAAACTTCTGAAGAGCTTACAACAACCCTTCCCGCCAAAGCATCATAAATTTCGGTAGGGTTTTTATCACGCAATAGGTATCTGTTTATTTTTCCTTCAAAGCTATCTGCTTTCTTAACCCTTACATCTACATCTTTACCAGTGGCCTCTTGGAGATATATTTGAAATGCTGATAGCGACTCTTTACATATCTCTTGGATCTTGCTAATATAAGGTTGTATGAAAGACGTATTCTTAAAATTTGAAGGAGATGTGTTTAAGGTGGTGCGAACCAAATCTGGTCTTGCCCCTTTCAAGTTTGTAAATAATTCTTGGGAGCGAGTGGACGGTAGATTAACGGCAACACTTTTCTTCTGGGGAGTGCCAGTCAAAGATCCCTCTCTCAAGGTCTCATAACCTTCAGTTACTTCCTCTGGTTTGAATATCTCTGTAACTTTATCTTTGCCCAACATTTCAGATGTTGGTTTTTCTTTTGCCATCTCAGCAGAGGTAACCCTTTCTGTCAATTGCGGAGGAACTTTTAATATATCTCCCATCGAGATGTCTGGCGTTGCTGGTGCTTCTGATATTGCTTTTAGAGATGTTTCTAATGGCACCTTTGTTCGTATTTCAGGACTAACTTGTGCTGCTTGGCTATCTATTCTAGTTATAATATCAGGTTGGTTTATTGCTGCTTTTTGGACTATTGGATCTTTCTCAAATACCTTCATAGATATAGGAGCTACCTCTCCTGTCATATTATCAAGGTGTGCGAGTATGGCTTTTTCACTGGGGGTCAAGTGTTCACTTAGAGTCATTGCCTCTCCCTTGCCAGTGCGAATGTATTGGACATCTCTGTGATACATCTCGTGAGCTATCACTTTATTCTTGAGATCTCTGAAGGTTGATCCTAATTCGGTATTCTTACTCCCATACATGATCTCTAGGTAGTCCAGCTTATTTACCATATCAGCAACATCCGGGCCGTATTTTTCAGCCATGATCCATTTAGCTCTGTTGGCTTGAAGCTCACTCTCATACGCCCTTGTCATGCCTATACTGTTTATCGCCTCAAATGCCATCCATAAAACAGCATTCGTTGCAATTGAAGGGATGTCGTCTTTGGTTACTTGTTTGTTCTTGATTAATGTTTCTAATGTAGTCCAAGACGCACCAAACATGCCTGCTGTTCCTATTCTCCAAGGGTTTGTTGGCATTGCGTGTGCAGTAGCGAGTAATACCCCTTGAAGGCCACCCTTTGCCATTTCGGACAACATTCCTGTTGGACTGAATTGACCCTCTTCGATCTGTTCGGCCGCCTCTCTTAACAATCCGGTTGTAGAGAGTGTTGGCACTAAAGAAGCACTGGATGATAACGTTCTAAGAAGAACCGATCCCCACCTTGATCGGCTTAATGAAGCCCCCCATTCTGTTTTCATTAGAGATTTTTGTGCTGCTGGAGAGGCAGCACTAAATATCGACATAATCATCGCAAAGTTCATCAACTCTCCACCAAAGTGAGCAACAGCTCTTGCTGCTGGATTCTTATCTTTTATTGCTTCGATTCTTTCTTTTTCTTGAATATACCTATCAACTGTCTCTTGGTATATTTTGTCAATCTCTTCGGGAGCTATATAGCTCAACCCTACACTTTTTTTAGTCTCTTCTATTTTTTTTGTCGCACTCTTATCTATTTCTCTCAACTTGTCAGTAATACCAAAACGAGTATCAAGTGCATTGAACCATTTCGTTGGCAGAAATGCTTCGCCTGCCATTGACACACTAGCCCTTAGTATGTCTGGTTGCTCCTTGATCAGAGCCGGGATTCTCTCGCCATACCTTTCTCCGAAACTATCCTTTATTTCTTGCTGATACTTATAACCCTTTATTACCGTTCCAAGAGGTCCCGGAATGGCCGAGAAAAGATCTGCCATTGTTGTCGGGCTTTGAGGTGCCTGTGCCTGCGGTATCTGTGCTTGAGGCACTTGTATTTGAGATGATCTTGGTGGAAGTATCGGTGTTGTGGGTGTCGGTGTTCTCGGAGAAAACAAAGACCCAATGGTCTGTTTAACCTTCTGAGTTGGTTTCTTTAGAATGTCTAAAAGATTGGCCATAACTACTTAATTGTGAACCCTTTTCCTTCGTAAGCTTTCTCTTCTATTTTCACTACCTCTTCTATTGCCTGAGGTGAATTGACATAATCATCTATCTTTGCTACTCCAAGGATTGTCTTGTATCCCGCGGCTTTAGCGAGCTCCTTAACTTTTGCCTCTCCATACTCTCTGATCAGTGCGGTCTTTATTTCTTCCTCGCCCCACTTAGATACGAAAGATTTGATAGACGCCCTTGAGATTTCAGGTGTTTGGACTTGACTCTCAACCCACTGGACTCCATCCCAAGTCATCATCTTTCCTGCTATTACCTGCTGAGTTCCTACTGGCACTGCACTGCTCTTGCTAAGCCAAGCTTCCATATATTGAGGATCTCCTAATCCATATTGATATTCAAGGATTGATGTTGGTGTTGCTTGAGGTGAATATTCTTTCGCTGGGGCTTCTCCGAGATCTTGGATTGCTTGTCCAGTAGCAGTATTGATCAATACAAGACGATCTCCGCTTTGAATTACTTGTGTCTGAACTCCTCTTCCTCCCAACTCCCAAGAGATTGCTTGTTGGTAAAGCCCTACCTTTTGTTTTATCTCTTCCATTCCTTGATTGTATCTTGAAGCCATTGAGTTTCTTTCTTCAATTAGTCGGTTAATGTCTGCATTGGCTTTATCAACTTCTAATTTCTTTCTACCAGTGATCATCCATTGAGATATTGGTTTTCCGCTTTCGTCCAATATTGCCTTATCTAAATCAGCCTTTCTATCGGCTATTTGCTTGTCTAGGTCGCTTATTTGCTCCTTCACAGCGTCCCATTCACCTTTTTGGTATTCTTCTTCCCACATCAATGAAAGGTCGGGCAGTTCTCTTTGAGGAGTCGTTCCGGGTGCTAATTCTTCTCGGTATGCCGCTGCCTCTGGTGTTACAGTCGGAGTTGTCGGTGCTACTGGTGCAGATGTTGGTGCCACGCCACCTCTTAAAGCATTCAATAGTTGGACATTCTGTTCGGCTGTTCCAGCATATCCACCAATTCCATATTGACCGGCTAATGCCGCCCTTGACCCGAAATCACTCGGCTGCCCTACTGATTTCAAATAATCAACTACCGATGTTCCAGTGTATCCAGCTCCCGCTGGACTGACTGGTTGCGTTGGTTGAGTGGTCTGCACAGGCGTTGGTGTCATTTGGCTTGACCTGCTTAGATAATCTTCCAACGATCCGGGCTGTGGTTGATATTGCCCTGTTTTCTTCAAATAATCTATTAAGCTTGCCATATTTTATTTCCCCTTATCCTTACTAACGACCTTTTTTATTTTACCACTTTTCAATTCTATTTGAAAGTTGTCTTGTGGTTCTATTCCATACTTTGGTAGTATGTTTCTTAAAAAAGCATTCTTCTGGTTTTCAAACATACCACTGATGACTTTGTATTGCATCTCTAATTCGGTTAGTTTCTTTAACTCTGTTAGTTCTTTTTTTGATAGTTTTTTATTGAACATATTATTTTTATTTTATTTTACGGAATTGGGTCAGCAGTAACTTTGTGCCACCTACTACCATCGCTAAAAACTATATCTTGTTCCCCATTATCCCAATACATAAACCCTTTATAATTAGAGGCTGACCCGGGTGGACTACTGTATTGTCTTAACCCTAACGGCATCCATAAATCAACCCCCTTGCTGTTGAACTCAATATATTGTGAGCTTCCATAATAAATCCCACCTGATATATATAATCTATCCCAGTTATAAGATGAGCTTCCTAAGTCATACCAATAGTCATAATAAGGGTTTAGGTTTCCCAGCCCACTTATACCATATCCAAGCCAATTTTTAGCTGTGTTGATACTTAATTCACTTAATGAGCTTGCTCCAGCTGATGGCCAAGTTGTTCTTGTAACTCCGCCAAGTGAGATGCTTCCAAAGGTGCTATCAATCGTCAATGTTCCTTTTACCGTTATATTGCCTCCTGAATCTACGGAAAACCAAGTTCCATAATTTCCGCCAACTCCGTGAGATCTGACTTCTATTGCGTTGTTTGATGAGTTAGGCCCTAAGTCAAAATATACAGACCCACCACCACCAATTGTTAGCACCCCAGTATTATCCGGGTCTTGAGCTGATATCCCCCCAACGAGCTTACTGCCGTGATAAAAGACAATGCTTGCGTCTGAAAGTCCCGGGTATAGAGCGGTTTTCATTTCTACTCTTGTTCCAGTGGTTGCTGTTTTTATCTTTGGGCCTACAAGAGTTCCTCCGGTGATTGTTCCTGTAGCAGTGATGTTCTGAGCGAATATGTCATTTACATCTAAAAGTTCTGTTTTAATATACCCTCCTTCTATGAGTGTGTCTCCCAGCTTTGCTTTCTCCACTAAGTTTTCAAAAGCCATTGCCCCCAAGTCTTCTCCCTGAACTGCTGAATCTAACTTACTACCCTCGCCTTTGTTAATATCACTCAAAGATGTCGGAGTCTGTAGTATGTATTTATAATTCAAAGGCTCTTGGAGTGGTTGATCCTCCATTACTTCGTCGTAAAATACTTTTGCCTTTGTTTCTTTGACTGCCATTTTAATATAATGTTACTAACTTGAAGTAGTTGTGAATCTCTAATATTTCAGGGGTGTTGTTTCCGCTCGGGTAAAGCTCTACTCTGACTTGGTAATTCTCTCCTTGTCCTTCTATGGTGTAAATCGCCTTTGTTCCATTCTCTCGGTCGTAGATTTCTTTGTCATCGTTGGTGTTTTTATCTTCCATTTTAGCAGCCACCCAAGTGTCGCTATCGTTCATTCTATACTTTACCCTGACTGAACATCCCTTTGGAAGTGGCTTTGTAACGAGTTTAATGTGCCTAAAGAGCTTCTCTTCCGGTCTTTGTGAGTCAAACATCAACCCTTCGTATAAAGTCTCGGCTTTGGCGGTATTATCTAAGATGTCCAATCCGTAGCTTGTGCCGTCTTTCCAGCTTACAAGGACCTGATCGCCTCTGCCTAAAACTGCTCCTATATCTATATTTTTACTGCTGAAGTTGCTTAGTGTGATCGGGGAGGGTGTATATTCTAAATTAAGGGCCAATGGATAGTTTCTATTTCTTCTGTGCAGAGAATAAACTCCATTGTTACAACCGAAGATCATCTTGTTCTTCCAAATATCTATTGCTCCGGGATTTACTTGTGAAGGCAACTCCTTAACTAAATCAACCAATCCCTCTCTAAACCAATAGAGTAATGTCGGAGTGAATAAGTATTGACCTCCTACGGCGGTTAGGATCGCATTGATGTCTCTCTCTTCCCAGCCTTCTACCGGATTATAGGATTCGTCTTGTGATATGAAGTCCCAAGTGAATAGTTCGGCGTTCTTATGACTTACTGCTCCGATTAAGAGTTCTGGCTTCTTGAGGTCTAAACATCTGACACTCCAGCCCATAAAGAGATCCAGTGCGTCTTGGTTGATATTGCCGTTGCTGTCTAACATCGCAACGAAGTTATCATTGCCGATGAACATCTGATCTGACTTCGGGGCTATGAAGATCGGGTGATAGTCGCAGTTATACAAAGTTTTGAAGTTCTGATTATAACCCGAGAGATCACTCTCTTTCATTCTTCCTAACTTCTGGGATGTAGTCCAATATAAGTATCCATAAAAATAATCAGCATCTAAAATCTTGCCGTTAGTGTCTTTATTGATTTCGGTTACCACTTCATTCTCTATCTTGTAAATATAACCTGCGTCACCAAACCCGTATGACTTCGTTTTACTAATTGGAACTAACTTTATTATTTTATCTTTGATCGTCGCTCCACCTATTGATTTCAACTTTTGATTAGCACTTAAAGTATTGCTTCCTTTCTTATGGATGTTCATATTGAATCCATTCCTAAAAGAACCAGCAACTCCTACTTTTGCTTCGTCTGATATCCCTCCTGTCCAGCTCTTAATTGTATAAGACGATAGTGCCATTTTTATTGAAATCTTGTGCTTGTCATTTTACCAGTGTACCCTCCACTCTTGCCTCCACTCTCTTCAGCGTCTTTTAATCTGGCTAAGATACCTCCTGAATTGGGAACTCTTGGAGTCATTGGAGTTTCTACTTCGGCTATCTCGGAGTTGGCTTCTTGGAATCTTGCTTCCTTTTTAAGACAACCTGCTTTTGCCAACTTCACTACCGCTTCGTCAAATCTTGAAGGAAGTATTCCCTCGTCGCTGTCCTTTGATAATTGAACCCATTGCCTGTTACCCCAAACGACTATTTCTAATCCGTCGGCTGGAATCGGATCTAAGAAGTAGAAGCCGTCGTGCGATACGAACTTATTGACTCCGTTGCCTTTCTCTTGCTCAAACTCTCTCCAGTTGCCTTTTATCTCGTAAGGTTCGCCGTCTATTGTTAAGTAGTAAATGCTATTCGGTTTGAATTGAACGGGATAATCATAATACTCCCTGCTGTCAAAGGTTATGATGTATTGTGCCAACTCTAAATCTTTCCAGTTGTGAAAGTTGGCTACTCTCTCTCCTGCTTTGTTGATCTGATACTTCTTAGCGGTTTCACTCCAAAATCCTGATATCGCTGCCGCTGATATCTCATCGTTTAGTGCTGTTATGAATTCGCTTAATTGTGCCATTATTCTTTTTTATACTTATCAATGTAGTTGTCGCCTCTCTTTTTATACTTATCAATGTAACGTTCTATTATTATCCAGCGAAGTGTTAATGCTCTGCCGACCGCTTGGAATACACTCCATTGGATTTTCAATGCTTTCTTGACGGGTTGTATTATATCCCACTTAATCTTTAGCGACCTGCCAACCCCCGTCAAAATGTTCCATCTCACTTTTAGTTCTTTTGCTACATCGTTGAATATGCTCCATCTCAACTTTATTCCACTACCTACTGATTGCACGATACTCCACTTTATCTTGAGTTCTTTTTTGGCTGATTGATTTATCGCCCATTTTATTTTTAAGGATTTAGCTATCTCTTTCAATATATTCCACCTTATCTTGAGTGATTTTGATACTGCACCGAATAAGTCCCACTTCATCGTCAACCTCTTTCCAACCGATTGAATGATATTCCATTTAGTTGTTAGTTGTTTCTTTGCTACTGATAAGATGTTCCACTTGATCTTCAACGGCTTATTGGCTGCTTCGTTGATATTCCATTTAATTGCCAGTGCTTTACCGACCAATCCTTCTATCGTCCAGCCGATTGTTAACTTCTTACCGACTGATTGAATAATGTTCCACTTCAACTTCAAGGACTTACTGATTCCCTCTAATATGTTCCATTTAAGTTTGAGGGGTTTATTGACTGCTTGGCTTATTTGCCACTTAATGCCGAGGATTGCCGAGACAAATCTCTTCCCCGACACTCTCCCCCCCCAACTTGCTCCTCCGTATGTGTGTCCTGATAGCATTGTTGCATTTATGGGTTCAGTAATACGACATCGTCTGGGTCTTGGATTTTATTTATATACAAAAACCCTCCCTCGGAAGTTTTTCCCTTCCAGTCATCTAAATCATCTGGGTCTATGACATAACCTTTAAGGTATCCTATTCTACCAGATGAAATACCTAAATTGGTGCTGCTGTTATGCAGATAACCAGGCTTGGGAAGTATTAGAGTCTCGAGGGCTGTGCAGTTATAGGCGTAGTAAAACATAAAGTAAGTGCCAACACTCTCAAGCAGTGGGAACTCTGGGACAGAGAGAGTCTCGAGGGCTGTGCAGTCACAGGCGTAGTGAGCCATAAAGTAATTGCCAACACTCTCAAGCAGTGGGAACTCTGGGACAGAGAGAGTCTCGAGGGC
>JAQVFY010000051.1 GCA_028696995.1 Patescibacteria group bacterium | reverse complement strand
TTCTCCAATCTGACAGGAGCCAGAGAACAAGCCAAGATATCCAACGCTCTCTCCTTTCAATCAAACATGCACAATCTCTTGGGAGCTGACTTAGTAGGTTGGTGGAACTTTGATGAAGGAACGGGAAGTGTAGCTAAAGACTCTTCCGGATACGGCAATGACGGGACATTGAGTGGATCCCATTACGTAGGCGATAGTCCTTCAAGTAATGGATATTCACTCTCTTTTGACGGGAGCAACAATGTAAAGATAAACAATTTTTCACACACAACCCAGGGTATGACGGTTGGAGCTTGGATTAAAACATTGGGAACTGGTGAAGGTAATCGGTATGATTCAATAGTAAGAAGATGGTATCCGGGATTCTTGTTTGCAATCATGGAGAACGTTGAATCAAACGCCGGAAGAATCAGAGTTTATTTATGGGACGATCACGAAGGATCTTTAACGGGAATAACTGCGATTAATGATAATAGGTGGCACTATGTAATGTTTACTTGGGACAGTGGCGGAACAGTGGATATTTATGTTGACGGAAAAATTGATCAAAGCAAAACAGACTTTTCAATAAACAAAACGATTGAGATGAATGGGATTGTTTACATCGGTAGTAATTTCAACGGCCTCATCGACGACGTCCGCATCTATTCGAGAGCCCTAACAGCCTATGAAGTACAAACCCTCTACGCTCAAACAAAAGGAAATTATTTAGTAGAAGACATTTAATCTTTAAAAAGATGAAACCACTTGCTTTTAAGATAAGGCCAGAAGATCTCAATGACTTTGTAGGACAAGAACACTTAGTCGGAGAGGGAAAACCGTTGAGGCTGATTATAGAGAAGGGGAGAGCGACATCATTTATTCTTTGGGGACCTCCCGGATCGGGAAAGACAACATTAGCCAAAATATATTTAAAAAACTCCGATGCTTTGGTATATGAACTATCCGCCGTTTCCGCGAGTAAGAAAGAGGTCCAAGAGATAATAAGAGAGGATTCGAAGGGTGATCCAAAGATTCTATTTTTGGATGAAATCCATCGATTTAACAAAGCTCAACAAGACTTTTTATTACCCTTCATAGAATCCGGTGAGATATTCTTGGTGGGGTCAACTACGGAGAATCCCTCATTTGAAGTTATACCGGCTCTTCTTTCACGTTGTTTGATATTTTTACTGAAACCATTATCTGAAGAAGAATTGATAAAGATAATTGATCGCTTGGAGATTGAAGTTGAAGAAGATGCGAAAGAATGGCTTGCAGAGGCTTCGAAAGGAGACGCTCGTCGGGCTCTTGGTCTGATTGAGAATGCTTATCAACTTTACAATAAAGTTTCTATCACCACACTAAAGGAAGCGATGCAAGCGGGCTCAATGGCTTACGGTAAAAGAAAAGAGGGCTATTACAATACGATATCAGCGTTTATCAAGAGCATGAGAGCAAGTCAACCGGATGCGGCTCTTCATTATTTGGCGAGGATGATAGAATCGGGAGAAGATCCGAAACTGATTGCGCGACGTATGATAGTCTTTGCCTCCGAAGACATTGGCATGGCTCAACCCACCGCTTTGGTTGTAGCCAATGAAGTTTTTAGAGCCGTTGAAAGCGTCGGACTTCCCGAGGCGTCGATTAATCTGGCTCACGGAACAGTTTATCTTTCTCTTTGCAAGAAAGACAGAAGTTCTTACATCGCCTATAAAGAAGCAATCTCTGACATTAAAAGATATGGGGATCTTCCGATTCCCCCGCAGATATTGAATCCTACGGGAAGAGCTTCTCGAGAAGCAGGTTATGGCGAAGGCTATGACCCTTATACCAAAGACAGTCTTCTTCCTGACAAGATAAAGAACAGAAAGTATTTTAAACAAGACTGACTTTTGAGCCAGCCGAGTCAATATCTTAATCGGGAGCGGGCTTAAAGATTCGTCTCATCTGTTCTTTGACTAAAACAAAAGGAGGTGTCGTTTGGATGAAGGAAGTAAAGTTTGAGATTCTTGAAAAAGATGGCTGGCAGATAGTGAATAGACTCTGCGCTGTGCTGTGTTAAAAGCAGTTGAAAGCTTTCGTTCCGTTTAATCTTGAAAGACGTTCGTCTTGTATCAAGCCTTGATTAATTTCAAGGCTTTTTTTATGTAATATGAATTATCGGTTGGTTTGCATTTAACAATGTCTTGTTATAAAATGGAGAAATAAATGGATTAAGAAAAAAATATGCCCACCAAAAAAAGAAGTAAAAAGAGCTCGGTTAAGCAAAAGGAAAAAGATTTGAATTCTAATTTTTCACCTCTCGACAGATCAACCTCAAACACTAAGATTAGGATAATCGGGATCGGTGGTGGGGGTTGCTCAATAGTTAAAGAGATCTCAACCAATATTAAAAGAGTCAGTTTTGTGGCAGCCAATACCGATAAGAGGGCCCTTAAAGAGATTAGAGGTAAAGTTAGGCCTTTTCAATTTGGTGAGAAAGTGACCGGTGGTTTTGGAACCGGAATGAACAGTGAGTTGGGAAGAGAGGCCGCTAATATTGAAAAAGAGAAGATAAAAAAAATGATGGAAGGGCAAGATATGTGTATATTTGTTTCTTGTCTCGGAGGTGGAACCGGTGCGGGAGCAGTTCCGGTTTTTGCCAAGATTGCAAAAGAGATGGGAGTGATAGCTTACGGGATATTTACTCTGCCTTTCAAATTTGAAGGAGTTAAAAAGAATGAAATAGCACTGGAGGCTCTCGCCGAGGCTAAAAACAATCTTAACGCAATTTCAGTTCTTCCAAACGAGAACATATTTAAAGTGATAGACAAGAAAACTCCTCTTAAAGAGGCGCTTTCTATTATTAACAGAAATCTATCAAAAAGTTTGGAAGGTTTAATAGAGACGATATACGGATCCGGATTGATCAACATTGATTTTGCCGACCTTAAGACCATTCTTGACGGAAGAGGCAGGCTTGCTTATCTTAATACGGCGGAGT
>JAQVFY010000050.1 GCA_028696995.1 Patescibacteria group bacterium | reverse complement strand
AATTCCTAAAGTTAATTGGGTTAAATCATTTGATCCGATAGAAAAGCCATTAAAAATTTTGGCAAATTGTTCAGCTAAAATTATATTAGCTGGAATCTCGGCCATAACATAAACCTCTAAACCATTTTTTCCGCGCTTTAAACCATTTTCTTCCATTATTTTTAAAACTCTTTTTCCTTCTTCTACTGTCCGACAAAAAGGAATCATTATTTTGACATTAGTTAAACCAAAATCATCTCGGACCTTTCTTAAGGCCTCACATTCTAATTTAAAGGCCGGTAAAAATTCTTTAGAATAATAACGACTAGCCCCTCTCCAGCCTATCATAGGGTTAGATTCAATTGGTTCGTAATCTTTTCCACCTAATAAATTGGCATATTCATTACTTTTAAAATCTGATAAACGAACAATAACGTCTTTGGGATAAAATCCGGCTGCTAACATTGCTACTCCCTCGGCTAATTTATCTACAAAAAACTGACTTTTATTTTTATAGTTAGAGGTAATTTTGTTAATCTTATTTTTTAGGGTTTTATCTTTTATATTATTATAATTTAAAAGGGCTAGAGGATGAACTTTGATATAATTATTGATAATAAATTCCAAACGAGCTAATCCTACTCCATCATTAGGTATAAAAGAGTTTAGGAAGGCGGTATCAGGCTCAGCGATATTCATCATTATTTTTGTTTTAGGTCGGGCTAATTTTCCAATATCGATTGTTTCTATTTTATAAGGAAGTTTTCCTTGATATATGAACCCGACTTCACCTTCGGCACAGCTAACAGTAATATTTTCTCCACTTTTTATTTTTTTACTTCCATCATTGGTTCCTACCACGCAGGGGATTCCCATTTCTCGAGAAATAATAGCAGCATGGCAGGTTCTTCCACCTTTATCAGTAACAATGGCGGAGGCAATTTTCATAATTGGTTCCCAATCAGGATCGGTCATATCGGTTAATAATACTTGTCCAGGCTTAAATTTTTTAATGTCTTTAACGTTCATAATTCTATTAACTATTCCAGCTCCAATTTTATTACCAACGCTTTGACCAGTGCTGATAACTTTGCCCCTTTTTCCTAATTTATATCTTTCTAAGATGTTTTGATTTTTAGCACTTTCTACAGTTTCGGGTCGAGCTTGAACTATATATAGTTTTTTGTCTTGTCCGTCATAGGCCCATTCAATATCCATAGGTTTTCTATAATGTTTCTCGATTTCCATTCCCCATTTAGCCAAGGTTAATACTTGTTCATCGGTAATTGACTGTTTGATTTGGTCCTCTTTTTTAACAGGAATATCTTTTACTGGATTATTGTGATCTTTATTATAAATCATTTTAATTTCTTTCTTTCCAATAGATCGATAAATTATTTTTTTAGTAGGTTTGAAAATAAAGAATTGGTCGGGGTTAACTTTTCCTTGGACAATATTTTCTCCCAGTCCATAAATAGAATGAACTAAAATTACATCTTTAAAACCTGATTCAGTGTCGATAGTAAACATTACGCCAGAAGAACCGATATCAGAGCGAGACATTTTTTGTACTCCAACTGATAGAGCAATACTAAAGTGATCAAAACCTTTGTCAGCTCGATATGAAATAGCTCTATTAGTAAAAAGAGAGGCGATACATTTTCTGACAGCCAGAAGTAAATCTTTTTCTCCCTTGATATTTAAATAGGTTTCTTGTTGACCGGCAAAAGAGGCATCGGGCAAGTCTTCGGCGGTAGCTGAGGAGCGCACAGCAACATCAATGTTTGTTTTTTTGTAAAATTTAGATAATTTTTTATAAGCAAAAATAATTTCTTTCTCCAAATCTTTTGGTAAGGAAGTTTTTAAGATAACTTGTCGCACTTTTTCTCCACGAGTCATCAAATTTTGGACATTATAAGTGTTGAGGTCTTTTAGAATTTCTTTGATTTTTTGTTTTAGTCCGCTTTTTTCCATAAAATAATTATAGGCAGAAGAGGTCGTGGCAAAACCAAAGGGAACGTTGATTCCTTTTGGAGAAAGTTTTTGATACATTTCTCCCAGAGAGGCATTTTTTCCTCCGACTATTGGGACATTTTTGATGCGAAGTTCATCAAAAAATTTAATGAATTTTTGTTTAGCCATAAAATAGAAAGTTAAATAATTTAGATTATTATTTTGAGATTAATTATTGTTTTTATTATAACATATTTTTTTAATCTTAGGAAAATTTGCATCATTGCTGTTGAGATTAATTTATTATATAATATAAATATATAAAATAAAAAAGCTATCTTGACCAATCGGGGGGGGGTATAGTATAATAGGATTATTAGGATTCTTGAGATTTTTAAGATTTTTAGGATGGTAAAAAAATTGAAATAATAATAAAAAAATAAACTTATAAATAAAAGCAAGCCTCATGTTTAAAATAAAGAATATAAATAATAATAAAACCAAAAAACCTGCTTTTACGCTGATAGAATTATTAGTAGTAATCGCTATTATTGGAATACTTGCTACTCTAGCCGTAGTAGCTCTACAAAATGCCAGAAAGAGTGCTAGGGATGCTAAGAGAATAGCCGATGTTAAACAAATTCAAACTGCTTTAGAATTATATTATAATGATGTTGGAGAATACCCAGCCGAAGTAACTAGCACTATTGCCTATAGTAATAATGTTTATATGGCAGTGGTCCCAACTGCACCAACTCCAGCTGATGGAGATTGTGAGGATGAAGATAATGTTTATACCTATACCCAACAAAGTTCTGGAGCCTCTTATACTATTGATTTCTGTTTAGGTGGTCAAATTGGAGGATTAGTAGCCGGAGTTAAACAAGCTACTCCTGGAGGTATATCCGACGTAGGTTCTTCACCTTGGGCCTGCGGTGATAGTTTAACCGATTCTAGGGATTCTAATGTTTATACTACAGTTGAAATTGATACTCAATGTTGGATGGCGGAGAATCTAGCCTATCTTCCAGTAGTTCATAGTAATAGTG
>JAQVFY010000049.1 GCA_028696995.1 Patescibacteria group bacterium | reverse complement strand
CTTCATAACTATCGCTTCTTTTGATATCTCTTCTTTTAATATCTTGGGCAGCTTAATCGAGATCAATACCGTAATAATCAGAAGGAAAGCGTATTGAACCCCTTGAAGACCGTTTATAATCGCAACAGTTGAAACTGTCGGAGCCAAAAAGATGGCCAAGTTTTGAAACAATCCTCCGATCGCCGATAATCCCTTGCTTGAGAAAAACAGCAGGGCAGTGGAAGGATTGAATATCGTCTTTTTTGAAAAGATATTTTTTCTGATCTCTTTTGAAAAAGAGAGGAAAAAAAGAGATAAGATAAAACCTCCCAAATTGATCGATATAATCGCAGTCCAGAAAGGATAAGCGATATAGAGATATTTGGCCAAAATAAAATGGTTGGCAAAAAAAAGACTTGTCAGAGCGGCAAACAATACTCCTGTTGGAGTGAATTTAACTCCTTTCTTGTAGTTTATCAAAAAGCTTCCCAAAATAAGTAAAATGAGTGCGGCCACTTCAAGAGCAGTCAACCTTTCGTTTCCTTGAGAGAATATAAAAGCCAACGCCAAAGAGAAGATTGGAATTAATGCTCCGACTGCCGGAACTATTCGTGACACTTCAAACTCTTTGACCGATTTGTAAAAAAAGAGAAGAGCTATATAGAAAGAAGCTCCCGCCAAGAAAGCCGTTATCAAGTGTTTCGTTTCCATTATCGTAAAGCCGACAATCGGAATCAAAAAAATGATTGCTCCACGAAAAAAACTCGTATAGAAAGCGTAAATCTTAGGATCGGGAATCTTATCCGTCAATAGATACTTGTCAAAGAGAGAAACTAAAGCCAAGAGAAGATAAGCTATTGTTGCGATTAGTAACCAAGACATTATAAATGATTGTTTTTACAGATCTTAGAGTAGTAATCTGAACTCGGGCGAGGTTTTCGCTCCAGTGTTTTGTAATCTATCTCCACCAGCCCGAAGCGCGGCCAAAATCCTTTATCCCATTCAAAATTGTCAATAAGTGACCAGTGAAAGTAACCTCTAACATCAACTCCTTCTTTGATCGCCGACATTACGGATTTCAACGTTTCTTCAATATACCATCTTCTGTGAAGATCATCGGCATCGACTAACCCGTTCTCGGTGATATAGATCGGCTTCTTATACTTTTTAAGTTTCATCAATAAAGGATAGATCCCTTCGGGATGAAGGGGCCAGCCCATATCGGAGAATTTCTGAGCCCTGAATCCTTTACTGAAATAGTATTGTAAAGAGATGTAATCTTGATTTTCCGGTCCGCAGAGAGATAAAAACATTCTATTGAAGATATTAAGAGACGATAAGACTCCGCAAAACATCGTCATAATATGGCCAACTCCGACTGAAGCATTTAGATCTCTTCTCTTAATCGCCTTGTAAGCGCTCTTGTGAGCTTGAGCCAAGTTTTTGGAAGCGATAAGAGCCTTTATCGGATTTCTTTTTTGGGGAGGCCAAAGTCCCTTAATGTAAGCGTTTGATATGACGGAAGTCGGTTCATTCAACGTCATCCAGAAAGAGACTAAATCGTGATACTCATCGGCCATTCTTTGAGCATATCGTGAAAAATAATTCGGAAATTCGGGGTTAAGTAATCCCCCTTTATCTTTAAGCCAGATGGGCAGAGTCCAGTGCCAAAGAGTCACCAACGGTTTCATATTCTTCTCTTTTAGACTCGAAATGACTTTTCGATAATGATCAATCTCTCTCTGATCAAAGACACCTTCTTGAGGCTCTATTCTTGACCATTCAATCGAAAACCTGTGAGCGTTGTGCCCCATGGAAGATGCGATCTGAAAATCGTCCCTGAACCTGTTGTAATGATCGGCCGCTCTTCCCGATATGTAGTTTTGCGGGTCTCTTGCTTGGGGAAATTCGATTTTTCTGTTTTTATTTAAAGAGGCGAGCCTTTGAGCGTTGGCTTTCTCCCAAACAGACCAATCGTTTTGATTATTTCCTTCAACTTGATGAGCCGAGGTGGACGCTCCCCAAAGAAATCCTTTTGGAAAGTAAAGATTCATTTGATCTATTCTATACCAATTTCGCTCTTCTTTCCATAGGTCAATATAAAAAGAAAGGCCCAAAAGAAAAGAAACAGAGTCAGATTATTGAAACTGATCGACACCCAGCTAAATTTTGAAAAGAGATTGATTATTGATGTCAGATAAGTCAGAAAAGCCCATAAAGGCAGAGCCGATGCGAAAGCTAACGGACTGAAGACAAAAGACGCGAATATGAAAAGAAGTCCGAGTATCATAATCGGATAGAGTACCGGAACTATCAAAAGATTGGTTACGGGAAATATAATAGAAGCTTTGCCAAAATAATGTACTACAAGAGGCAGCGTCAAAATGTAGGCTGATAGACTGATCGCCAAAGAGTCTTTGATCATTTCTGATCTAATCGGAATCTTTCGCTTGATTATCGGTGAAAGCCAAACTATCCCGATGACGGCCAAAAAGGAGAGCTGAAACCCGATATCGTGCTTTAACAACAAGGGATTGAAAACAAGCATGATTGATGCCGCTAAGACAAGACTGCGATGAGGTCGATTCATCCGCCCCAACAGACCGGATAAAACGGTTGAAGATCCCATTATGGCGGCCCTGATCGCCGAAGGTTGAAGTCCGGTTATCACCGTAAAGAGAAAGAGAGACGACATTACAATAATTGATGAGAAACGTTTCCCGAGACGAGCCGTAAGACTTAATAAAACGGATGCCACTACGGCGACATGCAGTCCTGAAACCGAAATAATGTGTCTGACTCCCGATATATTCATCTTCTCTTGCCAAACATCAGATATCATCTTTTTCTCTCCCAATACGAGTGCTGCCAAAACGGATGCGTGAGGTTCCGGAAAATGCCGATTAATAGATCTGATCGCTTTTTTCTTTATTTCAAATATACGATCCAATATCAAACTCTCTCTTCCGACAAGTCTCACGTCCGGATAATAAGCGACCAAAAAAAGACCTTCCTTGGCCAAATAACCGGGATAATCAAACCCTTCAA
>JAQVFY010000022.1:12182-13603 GCA_028696995.1 Patescibacteria group bacterium | reverse complement strand
GTTTTCCACGGCGGATATGTTTATCCGCCTGGAACAGACACTTCCAAACTCGCGTCAACACCGCAGAAACCGACCGTGGCGGCCAAAACTCCGGCTCCCAAGCCCGAGTCAAAAGTCGCCCGATCAACGCCAACTTCGACACCAACGCCGACACCAACATATACGCACGCACCTTCTCGTCATTCCGAGCGCAGCGAGGAATCTAGGCCTTTGGCCGATTCCCCATCCGCTTCAGATGACACCACAGAACCTGAAGCAGTACCGACTCCGTCGACATCGGCGGAACCCGTCGAACCGCCCCCGGCAGACGAAACCCCGGACGAGGCGGAGATCGACGACGTCAACACAACCGACGGCTGGCAGCTGGTAGCCACGATACTGAGTTACGGCTACTTGATCGCTGCGCTCGTCGCAGCAGCAGCCGGCATAATCTGGCTTCTTCTCAAGCTTGAAAAGAAGCCCACGAAGCTAGCCCGAAAGACGTTCTTTGTAGCCCTGGGCACATGTGTTGTACTCTGGGGGATTACGTACACCATTCTGACGTACATTCTGCAGTAAGAGCAGCGCACCCAGGAGGTGCCGAAATGTTTAGCTTTGAAACAGTATTGGAGTACTCCGGCTATATGGTCGGAGCAATCGTGGCAATCGCCCTGGCAATCAAGATCGCCTTGGCGATCGTCAACTGGATCGAGAGTTTGATCGCCGGCGGGAGCACTCGGCATGCGTCAAGATCTGTCGAGGCGATCAGCGGGCCTCGGCCTGAGGCCATCGGCCACAAACTGGAGGCGATTCATATGCCTCCAGCAAATCGGCCACGCCGTCAGCTCACAGCCTACGAGCGGGACCAGCTCGAACCGGTCTCGCTTGGCAGGCGGATTTCAGACTGGTGGAAGCGCGTCAATAGGCTTCCATCCGTCTATGCTATGAGATCGTTGCGGCGCAAAAACCGCCGCAACCGCGTCCGCGAATCTGGCGGGCTCAACTACGATTACCGGCTGCAAGCAGGTGAGCATGGTACAGATCTGCTTCCTGCGCCTGCAGCCAATCCCGCAAGGCTGATGAACGCCTTGTTGGTCGTGCTGGCGCAAGAAACTCTCCTTGGAAGGGTAGCTTCGGCTGCCCTAGACAAGGAAAGTGATGTCGACGGCAGCATCGAAACATATGGTGCTGCCAACTTCGTTTTCGATCTCGAGAGCATGTCTCTCGACCAGGGCAAGAAAAACCAGGCTCTTGTTCCTGGAACGTACTGGCTCAGGGTAATCCCCCTGGCTCGTGGGCAAAAACCTGTGTACGTGGCAGAACTCGTCATCCTGCCTCCAGATCCTGGAGGTCAGGACGACGATCTCGGCATCGAGCTCCTCCGCCCCGCCGCCGACAACACCGACGATAACACGACTGAGGCGCAAGCCCCAGTCCCCGAC
>JAQVFY010000022.1:9522-12082 GCA_028696995.1 Patescibacteria group bacterium | reverse complement strand
GACATCAAGGCTCAGGCCGAACAGGCTACTGAGCCCGACCCGACTCCGCCGGACGACATCGACATCAAGATCGAAACGGACGGCGAGGAACCCAACCTCGCCGACGACTTCGCCACCGAGTCCGAGTCATCCGAAGACCTCAGTGATGTTGACTGGGGCGACAACGACGACACCACTGACGACGATGAAGGCGAGGACATGTCGGAGGAGGACGAAACCCCCGACTCCGATCTCGACGACGCCCCCGACGATGAAGACGACGACGGGGAGGCATCGGAGGAAGTCGACGCAATGGGCGGGAAGAAGCAAAAGCAGCCCAGCGCCGACGACTCTGCCACAGTCGAAGAGCCACTCACTGGGTTCTTTGACCCGGACTACTTTGAGGCCGCCGACGGTTCGCCGCGGTTGTGGACGGTCATGAAATGGAACCATGACCAGAATGGCCAACCACGACTGGTCGTCATCATCTACGGCACATACACGGCCAACGCGCCGAAAATGGAAGATGGCGACTACACTTTCTTGCTGGAGCCAATCGATGGCTCCAGCAACTTCGACGCTGACGACCTCTCTATTATCCGGGACCGGGATGGATATCCCGCGTTCCGAATTGCTGATGCCGAGCCCAGACTCAGCACTCAGCACAACCTGACAATCTGGGAAGGGGACAAGGTGATATATGAGACACCAATCACCCTCCCCAGCAACAAGAAGTTCGAGGCTTGGGCCACGCAACATTCCAAGCCCGAGCCGAAACTGTTCTACGCCGACGAGGAGTTTGTCGACGTAGACAAAATGAAGACAGACCCGGGCGGCAAGCTGTTTGCCTTTCCACTTGGGATAAACGGGGCGATCATCTTCTGCCCCAGTTGGCGCGACACTGTGCCGACTGGAGAAGCGGCAGAAGAAAATGTTGAGTGGGTTGCCACACCGCTCAACAACGCCCCCGCGCTGACCACTGTGCCATCAATAAGCAATAACGATGGCACCCCCTGCGTCCGAGTCTACGCCGACTCGGATCAGGTCGATTTCGTGACCAAGTGCGCTGGCAAGCGATACTTGGTCCAGGCGTTCATTGGTAGAAAGGAGCTTCTCCGAGCACCGGTCAGAATGCCGGTGACAGAGAAGTACACCAACGGCAGCGGTAACGGCGGCAAGGTCGTGTACGCGAGCGACGGCGAAAAGCCAAACGTAATGGCCAACGCCTTCACGCAAGCTCGACCGCAGAAGCCGCGCCCGAACTCTTCGGCGAAGCAGGTCGAGCCGATTCGCGCCGACGACGAGATGGAGATGATGGCGTCGGATAACAAGGTCGAGGCCGAACCGACGAAGACGCCGGCCGAGATCGCAGCGGCCAAGGCAGCCGAGGCGAAAAAGGCCAGGGCTGCTAAAGCTGCTGAATCCAAGAAGCAGCAGGACGCTGGGGAAAATCTCGGCGAACTGCTCACCGAATCTGCAGACGCAGATCCGGACGACGACGCTACTGAACCACAGACCAAGGGCGAACAGGCCCTGGTCAAAGCCATCACCAACGGCAGCAGCAAAGTCGTTCACTCCTCCGGACCGGAGGACAACGACGAACTGACCGAGAGCCAGATGGTGCTCGCTCTCAATGGCGCAGTGCAGTCTTCCGAAGGCGATAAGCCCAAGGAAGACGAAGACACCGACGAGAAGCTTGCCCGCGCCCGCAAGCGGGAACTTGAGAAACGCGACGACAGCAGTCGCCAACCCAATCGTGGCAAGCGCAGCAGCAAGCGTCGCCGCCACTAACCATTTTTCGCTATTGCGAGCAAAGAGCAAAACAATCTCAACAGCTTGTCATCCTGAGGGAGAACGACGAAGTCCCGATACGAGCTGAGCTCGATCGGGATCCCGTACGCCAAAGGCTGTCGGGAGATCTAGCGCGTAAGCGCGAATTCGAATCCTAACGGATTCTAGATCCCTCGACTAGCTCGGGATGACAATTTAAAAGATTGCTGCACTCCTTTCAGTAGCTCGCAGTAGCCTCTCTTCCCGAGTGGCTGCATACGCCCACCACTCCTAACCGAGTCTGACATCAGGCTCACAACCCGGCTCAATTCTCATGTTAGCTAGTAATAGCTTTAGCAAAGGATAGAGCCACACTCGACCCACCCAAGCGGCTTAGTGTCGTGCAACGCTCCCAGACATTTTGGGAACAACGCACACACTAAGCCGCTTTTCTTTTACTACTGTATCCCGACTAAGCGCCAGCAAATGTCGGGATGATCTTAATGTTTTCTGTCATTGCGATCCGTGAGATTGTCAAAGGGATAAACAATCCCAACCATCTATCATTCTGAGTTTTTCAGAAGCGAGATAAAGTCCCGATACGAGCTGAGCTCGATCGGAATCACGTACACCAAAGGCTGTCGGGAAATCTAGGCTTTGCAAAAGCCGAAATATGCGGTTTCTCCGAAACCTAGATCCCTCGACTAGCTCGGGATGACGATTCAAGAAATTACATCCTTCTCTCAATCGTTCGTAATAACAAAGTTTCGCATAATATCCGAGTCCTGTCAGAAATGTAGAACGAGAACTA
>JAQVFY010000022.1:7725-9422 GCA_028696995.1 Patescibacteria group bacterium | reverse complement strand
CCTGTCAGAAATGTAGAACGAGAACTACCAACATTATTAGTTCTCATTTCATTCGAACAGTAAGCTTACTGTTCGAGACGTAGCAGAGAACTCTAAAAGCTTTTTAGTTCTCACCTTTGGTTCGAATAATAAAACTTTTATTTAACAACTAATATTTTTTAAATAAAAAAGCCCGGGCTTGAAAGTATCTTAAGATTGATACCTTCCCCGGACTTGGGTTTTTTTATTTGCGCTCAGCGCAATTACTCAGGCTGATCAGGTTTCTCAGTAGATTGAGCGCTTTCGCTAGCAGTCGGAAAGCCGCCGACTTTGCGCTCAAGCTCTGCAACTCGCTTTTCAAGTTTCGAAACTTGATCATTGGATTCTGCAATCATTTGCTGAACTTCATCTTTGCTTAACCCGCGATTAGGCCAACGAACTCCTGGACGATCCGGTTCATCATAAGGCAAAGGATGCCGCTGAATTTTCTCAGCACCCGGATTATCAGAAGGCCTAATCCCATGAATTGTAAAAACTGGTCCTTCCGGATCTTGCTCAGCATTTGTTGGCTGAAAAATAATTGGATCTTGAGGCACACAAGAGTCGTCTTCTACCTCAGATTCAGCATTTGAAATTCCAACTGGCTCGGGCAAATATGGAATTCCAGCTTTCCTAGCTATATCAAGAATTTCTTGAGCAGTCTTTCCGCGACAAACCTTAACAACTTTGCGCGGACCTCTTTCAGTAAATAAAAAGCCAGTTATATAGATAAGGCCAGCCTTATCCTCAATATTTTCTATCAAAACAAGTTTCTCTCCATCAATCTTCGCAATATTAAAGTCAGTATCTGCGGGAAGAAAACCATGGTCATCAACAACCTTAATATGCGCAACCACTTTTCGGTTATCAACGGTTACATTATATCTTCCTAGCCCCATTACTGCGTCTGGGGGATAAACCTGCAGATTTTCAATCCCAGACGGACTGACAAAAAGCGAGGCAACCATCAGGTTGTTTCCATCTGCGGAAAATATTTGAACTTCATTATCAGCATGAACAATCAGCACATTGCCTGGTCCAGTCATTTGACTTAACCGAAGAACAACTTGTCTCAAGACCTTAGCCGGAATCAACATCTGTTCTGGAACAGGTGTAATTGTGAAAGTGAATTCCGGCTTAAGCTCGTTATTATCATCAATAAAGCAGAAATCGAATTCGTAATCAGAATCATCTTCTGCTGCTTCTGCATTTAGTGCGTCCAGCGTCTCAAATGCTTGAGATATTGGATCGCTTGGCAACTGATCGGCTGTTGCCAACCACTTTAATCTCAACTCTCGATTATCTTTTTTCAGCTGGTAGATTTGCGCTTGCTGACGCTTAAAACATTTGCCCAAGAGTTCACGAGCCTCTGGGTTAAGCACCAACTGATCTATGATATCGTTAAGCTCAGCTGGCAAAACAGGTTCAACTCTTTGGTCTGACTTAGGAGTTTCGTTTTCCATTTCTGCGTTCCTCCTTAAGAGGTGGGTTCGGGTTTCTTTTGTTTGAAGCTTGGTTGTCCCAATCGTTTGACACAGGTTCAAGACTCTGACTAATCCTCAACTCCAAATTCAAGACTCTGAAACAGAACCAGTAGCCTTTTTATTACTTCTTTTTTCGCGTTTCCATCTTTCTTCAGCGCAATCCATTTCAATGTCAACAATTGAGCCGCCAACAAT
>JAQVFY010000022.1:4411-7625 GCA_028696995.1 Patescibacteria group bacterium | reverse complement strand
CTGATCCTTATGCTCAGGAGCAGACTCAACAGTGTCTTGGGCTAATTGTCCTCCAGCTGCATTTTCAGATACCTCGGCCTGATCGCCTATAGCAGTCGACCTAGTGGATTCTGCCCACCGACGCATTTGTTCAAGAAAATCCTCAACATCAGGATCGTCAGGAGATTTAGGCATTATTACGCCCGGACACTTTGGATCGCTGAAAGCCTCTAAGTTTATCAAAGTTTCGTTAAAACTAACTTCATCACCTTCAATAGCCATAATCGCATCGCTGATTTGATCTTCACTCCAATGCTTAAAGCTTCCCTTCCTTTGTTGCAACAAAGGAATTACAAACTTATAAATCACTGTTAGCGCTACATCGCATTCTTGATCAGTAATAAGTTTTTTCTCTGGCATAATCTCTTTGATAAATGCTCTAATTCTTTTTCTCTTTTCCTCGTCGCTTATTGGCATTGTCTACTTCCTCCTTGTTTCCTGATTGTAAAAGTACAGGTTTTGCCCTCTTTTTGATATTAAAATTTTATAATAAATTTACACAAATAGCAATCGAATTTTATATCTCAAAATTAATAACTCAAAATGATAATTTAAAATTAATAGATTATAATTATTAGTTATGTTTCTTAATTCTGAGATCTTAATTATTAATTAAAAAATGATTTACCTAAAACATTTTTTTCGTTACAATAAATTATGCAGATGAAATTAGAAAATTTAAACGAAAAACAACTTGAAGCTGTAAAAACCACTGAAGGCCCGGTTTTAATTTTGGCTGGCGCTGGTTCTGGTAAAACTCGGGTGATAACTCAACGAATCGCTTATTTAATCTCGCGTGGGGTGCCAGCTTACAATATTTTAGCAATTACCTTTACCAATAAAGCGGCTGGTGAAATGCGCGAGCGTGTTTATAAGCTGCTCGGCCAAGAACCGCCAAAACGAGTTAAATACTTTTCCCGCTCAGCCCCAAATATGGGAACTTTCCATTCGATTTGCGCTCAAATTTTAAGAAAAGAATCCAAGAAACTCGGCTACAAAACCAACTTCACAATTTATGATGAATCTGACCAAAAAGCTGCTGTTAAAAAAGCAATGGAAAATTTAGAGCTTGACACAGAACAATTCTTGCCAAAAAATATTGTTTATGCAATTTCTTCTGCCAAAAGCGAGCTGATGAGTCCAGAAGATTATTCTCGCTATGCTTCTAGTTTTTTTCAGGAAATTGTGGAAAAAGTTTATTCTGAATACGAACGAATTTTGTTTGACCAAGGAGCAATGGATTTTGATGATTTGATTACCAAAACTTTGCTTCTTTTTAAAAAAAGCCCAGAAACATTGCAATCATATCAAAGCTATTTTAAATATATTCTGGTTGACGAATATCAAGACACCAATAAAGCGCAATATGAGTTGATAAAAATGCTGGCGCAAGTTCATAAAAATATTTGCGCTGTTGGCGATAACGATCAAAGCATTTATGGCTGGCGCGGCGCGGATTTTCGAAATTTAATGAAATTTGAGTCTGATTTTCCAAAAACTAAAGTGATAATGCTTGAAGAAAATTATCGATCAACCCAAAATATTTTAGAAGCTGCCAATAAAGTAATCCGCAATAATTCTTTGCGCAAGGACAAAAATCTTTGGACTAAAGGCGAAAAAGGTGACAAACTAATATATTTTCAAGCCAGAGACGAAAAAGATGAAGCAGAATTTGTGGTTCGAAAAATCCGCGAACTGGAAAAACTTAACGATGATTTTTCTAATTTTGTGATTCTTTATCGCACCAACGCTCAATCAAGATCGCTTGAAGAAACTTTTCTAAAATACGATTTACCTTACAAAATCATTGGTGGCGTCCGCTTCTACGAACGCGCGGAAATTAAAGACATTGTTGCTTATTTACGAACGATTTATAATCCAATGGATTTGGTTGCTCTTGAAAGAATTATTAATATGCCAGCTCGAGGAATTACTGAAAAAACCTGGCGTCAAATTGTGCCTCTGTGGCAAGAATATTTAAACGATAAAAATCATCTGAAAAAAAATATTGATAGATTAAAAACAATCAGCGACAAGGCGAAGAAATCTTTAGCTCGATTTATTGATTTGCTGGCGCTTTTTCAAAAATCTGTTGAAGATCAGAAACTAGGCGAATTAATTGATTTTGTTGCCAAAGGCTCTGGTTATAAAGATTTTCTGCTTTCACCCAAAAATGAAGATAAAAAACTGGAAAACGAGGCGCGCTGGGAAAACATCCAAGAGCTTAAATCTGTGGCTGAAGAATTTCATGGAATGCCAACCCAAGACGCGCTGGCTGCGTTTTTAGAAGAGGTGAGCTTAATTTCCGACATTGATCAATATGATAATGGAACAAAAGCAATTAGTCTAATGACTGCCCATTCAGCCAAAGGCCTGGAATTTAAAAATGTATTTATTGTTGGGCTAGAAGAAAACTTGTTTCCGCATTCTCGAAGTTTGCTTGAGCCAACTGAGATGGAAGAGGAGCGACGACTTTTTTATGTGGCAATGACCAGAGCCAAAAAACGCTTGTTTCTTTCCTCAACAAAACAAAGAATGTATTTTGGCTCAACCCAAAGAAATTTAACTTCTCGTTTTATTTCAGAAATTCCAGAAAATTTACTTGATAAGGAAGTAGCCGGAGCACTTGCTAGATTAAAACAAAAAACTTCAGGCTCAGGGTTAAACAGCAAAATTTTGCAAAATCAAAAATCTGCTATAATTGATTTATGTCCTGGCGATCAAGTAATCCATAAAACTTTTGGCGAAGGTGTAGTGATTAAAATGGAAGGTAGCGTGGCAGAAATTGCGTTTTCCCAGTTTGGAATAAAAAAAATCGCTGTTGACTTAGCGCCAATTAAGAAAAAATGAAAAAATATTTTTTAAAAAAATATCTGTTCGCTAGCTTGGGAATTTTAATTTTGATTTTTGGAATTTCTTTTTTATATCAAGCGCGAGCAAACGGAAAAGTGCTTGGCAATTCTATTAGCCGCGGGCAGCCAATAATTATTACTGAAGATGGAGTCAAAAAAATTAAGTATGTCCAATCTCGTGAGCTCGAAGACGTTTTTGATGAATTGGGAATTAAAGTTTTTCCAGAAGACAAAGTCAGTTATCTGATTTCGCCGGTTTTAGGAATCGGCGCGCCGATTGTTGTTCGCCATGCCTCGAAAGTAACAGTTTTTGATCAAGACGG
>JAQVFY010000022.1:0-4311 GCA_028696995.1 Patescibacteria group bacterium | reverse complement strand
AAAAAAATATTGTCATTGTAAGCATAGAGTTTATTGGCACGCGAAACAATCTTAATTTTTAATTTATTTAAAAAATTTTATCAAAAACTTTTTTAGTTGACAAAACAAGTAGAATATAAGATAATTTAGCCAGACAAAAAGTCCGCACACATCACAGATCGGGAAGGAAGATCAAAAATGGCCATAGAGATTATTGAATTACCGGTTGCAACACTTGCTGAGGCAAATCCCTATTTTGATTTTGAATCGATTGATACAGCAAACCCTGATTGGATTTGGATGTTATTTGGGTCATACGGCAAGGAGATTGCTTCGAAAATCCCGCTTGAGACAACAAGATTTCCTTACTATACACAATGGCCCAAAATAGACCCAGAGCAAAGGTTTGCTATTGCTTGGCCGATTTGGGGACAAGAACGATACCCTATTCACATGCAAGGAATAGACGAATACCTTGCTCAAGAAGGGTTTGAACACGAGAAGCGTTCCTTGCCTTATCATTTGTTCATCCCGAAAGCAAAAAAAAACCAAGAGATGCTTCTTAGTCGTTTCGGCGGCGGGCATGGTGGACCTTTGCGCATTTTTACCTCAAGCAAGCTCTCTATATGCGGATCCGTCTACCGAAACGACCCATTTAACCACCCTATGCTACCGTATATCTGGTTGGGAGGAAAAGACGCTGTAGGTCAAAACATAAGCGCTAAGCTCGTTTCGGGGGATGAAGAATATCCACCGACAGGAGATTGGGGCTCTCCTCCTATGAGCAACGGCTTTCTTGTCGCTGTGAATTAGCAGCCGTCGCAAACTTGCCTGCTGCAAGATCACTTACCCCTGCGTTGGATTTTTTTCAACACATCACACCTTACGCAGGGAACTTCTTTTTTAAATAATTAATATAAGTTAACACGGTTTCTTCGAAACCTAGATTATCACGCTTCGCTAGCAATAACAATTTAATTTTTTATTTATAATTTGTTATTGTTCATTTTAATTTATTAATTTTAATTTAATTTCTCCAAGTTCTTTACTTTTTCAATTTTTTATGCTATTTTAAAGTCATACCAAAATAACAAAATATTTATGAAAACTTATCAATTACGAGCCTTGATTTCTGAAATGATCAAAGGCAAAGACCTAGATGAACTTATTAAAAAATTAGAAAAAACTTTGACTGATAATAAATGCAGCCAAATCCAAACAAGCGAATCAACAGTTATTAAACTCGCCTACCCAATTAAAAAAAACGATGTTGTTAATTCCTTAAGTGTCAATTTTGAAACTAAACCAAAAAATGTTTTAAAGATTAAAAATGTACTTTCAAAAACACCAGCAATTCTTAGAACAATTATTGTTTCTTATCAAATATCGAAAACTACTTTACAAAAATCAGTTTTAAAATCCACAAAAACTGCAGCAGATACATCAAAGACAAAAACAATTAAAATTAAACAAAAAACAAAAAAAGCTGTTAAAAGAAACAAAAAAACAAAAATTCAGGAAAAAACTATTGTTAAAAAAGCAATTTCTAAAACTAAAAAAGCAATTGTTAAAAAAACTAATTTAAAAAAAGATATTAAAAAATCAAAAAAAGAAATCAGTCAAGAAATTGATTCAGATAACGAAAGAATCAAAAAATTAGATGAAAAATTAGGCGAAATTTTAAAAGAGTAATTTAAGGAGCAAAATGCGAGATTTTAACAAAGCAATTATTATGGGAAATTTGACCAGAGATCCTGAAATCAGAACTACAACAACTGGTCAGCAAGTAGCTTCGTTTGCGATTGCAACAAATAGACGCTGGAACGATGCAAATGGCAATCAACAAGAAGAAACTGAATTTCACGATATTGTTGCTTGGGGAAAATTAGCAGAAATTTGCGAGCAAATACTTCATAAAGGCAGAAAAGTTTTAATTGAAGGTCGGCTGAAAACCAGAAATTGGGAAGGTCAAGACGGGGTCAAAAGATATAAAACAGAAATTATTGCTGAAAATATTGCAGCAACTGGGCCAGGTAGAAATCAAGCAGACGGAGCCGAAGTTAACGATTTTCCAGCTAATGAAAAACAAACAAATTCGGCTGATAGCAAACCAGCGCCAAGCGTAAAAACTAAATCAACACCAGACAAAACAAATGATAAAAAACAAGAAAAATCTCAAGACGAACAAGATCTTGAAGATATTTTAGGCGATGTGCCTTTCTAGAAAGAAATTATGAGTAAAAGTTGTTATTATTGCGTTCAAAAAAAAGAAATTGATTTTCAAGACATTAAAGTTTTAAGAAAATGGCTTTCTTTTGATGATAAAATTGAGCCTCGTAAAAAAACCGGTCTTTGCGCTAGCCACCAAAGAAAAGCAACTAGGGCTATTAAAACAGCTCGACAAATGGGAATGCTAAAATAAGAAGCAGATCATCTAATAACTACGTAATTAGATATTAATTGACATCAAATTTGATAGTTCTCGCCCTGCATCTGGCAGGGCTCAAACAATAATGTTTTTACCTAATAATTTTTGATTATTAATTATAGCTGTTTAAATATTTTTCGAATGAAATGTTAACTATTTGAAATTGCCTCGTCCTTTAATAAACTTAGGATTTGCAATAATAAAAATTTTTATTTATTATTTATGTTTCTGAAATCTGAGATATTACCTATTATCTAATTTTTGACATCTCTTTCCCAACCAGCTATATTTAAATTAAGGAGGGTAGTCAAAAGACTACAAATTAATGTTATTTGAGCTTAGCAATAAATTGCAAAGCATTATTGATTTAGAAAAAAATCAAATCGCGGGGTTTTTTAATTCTGCTGTTTTTGATCCTGAAAAAGGAAAACTCATTGCGCTTCTGGTTAAAACTAATATATTTAAGAAAAAAATAATTTTGCCGGTCGATAATTTACAAATTGGCGCTGGTGTTTTTGCAGTAAAAACAAAGCAAATTTTGGAATATAGACCTTATCCAAAAATTCAAAGATTAGTAGAAAAAGAAATTCCAATCATTAACCAACGCGTAAAAACTGAATCTGGGAAATATCTAGGAAAAGTTTCTTCTGTTTTAATAGAGGATGCTGGTTTTTACATTGTTAAATTATATTTAAATTCACCAAGCTTAAGCGCCACTTTTTTAAGCTTTATGCCTAATTCAGCAACTGGGCTTGTTATTAATCGCGAAGATATATTACAAATCGGGCCAAAAGCAATTATTGTTGAAAATGACTCTGCTAAAAAAGTTGATGTGCGAGAAGTTGCCCAGGCTAAATCAATTAAATGAAAAAAATAAAGAAAAATTCAACAAAAAAAATTTCTAATCGAGAAAAAAGAATTAAAAAATCTTATCCGCTTGAGAAAAAGGGTGAGCTAGTTAAAGATATTTTTTTTAAATCCGAAGTTTATCTTTTTTGGCCGCTAGTATGGTTCGCGCTAGGTTTTATAATGGTTGCCGGGGTAATAATTGCAATGGGATTTGGCGAATATTTTACAGCAACTCTCCTTTTTTGGCTAATTGTTCTTGGCGGATATTTAGTTTATAATTGGGCGCTAATGGCTGGTAGTTACGCAATTCTAACAAATCAAAGAATTATCAATATCGAACAATTAGGATTATTCACAAAAAGAATTGACGAGCTTGAACTTAAAAAAATCGATAGAATTGCTTATCGAAAAAATGGCGCTTTAGCTAAAATGCTTGATTCTGGTAATGTTTATTTATTTTACAAAAATACTAATCAATTTATGTCACTTGATATTATAAAAGACCCTGAAAGCGTAGCAAGTTTAATTTCAAGAGCTAGATAATTATTTTATAGAAATTAGTTGACGTTTTTTGGTTTTACCAGAAAATGTTTTTTTATTAATTTTCTTGAACTGAACAATCCCATCTGTGCTTGCAAAAATTGTATGATCTTTGCCAGTTTTAGCATTTTCTCCAGCTATATACTTAGTGCCTCTTTGACGAACAATAATTTGACCATTCTTAACTTTTTGATTGCCAAAAATCTTAACGCCTAAACGCTTGCTTTTTGAATCTCTGCCAAGTTGGGTGCTTCCTTTTGCTTTTGTATGTGCCATGATGATTATTGTTATTTTATATCTTGGTATGATATTACTACCATTTGTTAGTGTAAGTTTAATTCTATCAAATCTCGAAAATCAAACTTAAAGATAATATCTCAGATCTCAGAAACATAATTAATAATTAAAAGTTAATAATTTTAAATTATCATTCTGAGATTTGAATTTTGCATTATTAATTAACTTCATTTATTGTAGCAGAAATTTATGAGCTTGTCAAAGGAAAAAGAAGAATT
>JAQVFY010000048.1 GCA_028696995.1 Patescibacteria group bacterium | reverse complement strand
GCATTTCCGCTCGAGCTCGACGAAGACTTCCAGAAATAGCCGAAACAGCCTCTTCTTGACCGATCATTCTTTCGTGAATCTTTTGCTCCAAGTTCATTAATTTTTCACTCTCAGATTCACTAACCTTGGAAACTAAGATACCAGTTATCTCACTAACCACTTCGGCAATATCATGCTTAGTACAAACTTTTTTACTTTCATCTTTAAGAGCTAGCTTAGAATTTTTAACTGCAGCTGCCTTAATAATACCAACCGCCTTTTCTGGTAAAAATTTATCATTAATATATTTTGATGATAATTTTACAGTTTCTTCAATAGAATTATAATCAAAATAAATTCCATATTTACTTTCCAACCAAGCAATTTTACTCTCTATCATACAAATAGCATCATCCATTTCTGGCTCCGAAATATTAACAACAGTCATGGCACTAGCTAAAGCCTTGCCCTCTAAATAACGAGCATAATTTTCGCTACTAACAGAAGCTAAACAATATATTCCTTGACGACTAAGAGTTTCGGCTAAAACTTCTGACAATTCTAAACTCTCCTCAGCCCCAGAAGAAATTCCCATCATGTTTTCAATATTTTCAATATACAAAATAATATTTTTTGATTTTTGCATCTCATTTATAATTGACAATAATCTTTCCTGAGCTTGCACTGGAGAAGAACCACTCACTAAACGAGAAACATCTAACTCTACTAAACGTTTATCTTTTAAAAAACTAGGAACTTCTTCTTTAACCATCAATTGAGCCAAACCCTCAATAATTGTTTTTTTACCAACTCCTGGATGCCCGACCAATAATATCCCACTTTGACCACCCTCAAAAGCTTCAAAAATTTGACGAATTTCTTTTTCTCGAGCCACACAAACTTCAAAATACCCATATTTTGCCATCACGGTTAAATCTCGAGAAAAATGATCAATTGTTGGAGTAGCAATAGCAGTATAAGATCTATTCATGTTTCCCCCTGGTTTTAAGCGAGCCATTTTTCGGAAAATTCGATAATCCGCCACCATTTTTTCATTTATCCTAAACCAATTAACAGCATTTTCAATCTTATTTTGAGAAATTTCTAACTCATAAAGAATCTCTTTTAAAATTGGATTTTTTTGATAACAAAAAGGCACAACATTTAAAACCCCAACGCTTGATTGACGATTAAAATAAGAATCAACAAAGGCTGATAATAATATTTCCTGAACATGAGACGATAACATTAATTTACCATCCCCACTGGCCCTTTTATCGACAGCTAAATATTTCTTTAATAAATCGGTCAATTTATTAATATCAACATTTAAGCGCACAAAAAGATTACTAATTTTAGGAGAATACAAAAGACACCAAAAAAGATGAATGGTGCTGACTTCTTTTTGCCTTAATTTATTGGCCAATAAATAAGCATTTTCTAATATTAGTAAAAAATCATCGCTCAAAGATCCATAAATATCGATTTTAGACATCTGACGATAATCGCTTTTTTGATTATTATTTTTTTCTTTAATCTTTTTTATTCTTTTCAAAGAAGCTTTTTTCTCGCTAACTCGATAGATAATAAACATTACAAAGATCAAAGAAATAAAAAAGGCCAATATTAAAGGATGATCACTTTTATAAAATAATAATAATTCTTCGGGACGATAATTTATTAATTCTAAATTTAAATAAAGCCAAAAAATAAAAGACAAAATACCGGCAATTGCTAAAGTATAAGATAATAAATTTATAACCTTATCAACTTTCGTTTTTAAACGACATAATAATATTAAAGATTTCTTAAATCTAAAACCAAAATGCAAAATTCGACCTAAAAAAACAGCCCCAACTTTATTATCTGAAATTTTTAAAAAATCCTCTTCTTGCAGTAAAACTGGTTCTAGTAAATCATTTTTCATATATAAAAATTAAAAAATTTTATTAAAAATAACAATAATGATAGCTACCGGCGCCAAAATCCAAACCGCCAAAGCAATAAAAGAAATAATTACAAAAAGGAGAAAGACTACAAAACGAAAAATTATCTGAACTAGACGAATAAAAAAACTAATAGCGCGACTAGCAAAATCTCTTTGCCCATACATCGGGACAAAGATATTTTTTAGCCAAACCCCAGCCCCCACCACCATCCAACGCTCTTGTAAAAATAGACCTAAATTTTTGAGAAGTCGAAGCAAGCCAACACTATACCACCACAAAGGAAAATAAATAATGTCTAATAAAATTTGGACTGAAATCTTACTTAAATAAAAAACAAAATTATTATTCATATAATTTATAACTATATTTTATAATAATATCATAGCAAAAAAGCCAGATTTTGGCAAAAAAAGTCGCCGACTCTTAATCGACGACTTTTAAGGCTATTTTATCTAATATTTACTTAACTGAAACTAAAATATCATTTTTAACACCCATATCTAACAAAACCTTATCTCCATCCTTAACCTTCCCCTCAATAATATTCAAGGCCAATTCGTCTAAAATCATACTTTGAATGATGCGTTTAAGTGGTCGAGCTCCAAAAGCAGGATCATAACCTTTCTCGGCTAAGTGTTTTTTAACCTTAGAACTAATTTTAATAGCAATATTTTTATTTCTTAACCTAGTTTCTACTTTATCTAACTCTAAATCAATAATCTGCTCCAAAGACTCCTTACTCAAACTTTTAAAAATTACTATTTCATCTATTCTATTTAAAAATTCTAATTTAAAATATTCTTTTAAAATATTATCAATTTTTTCCTTCATTTCATCTTGACGATAGTCATCATTTTGCTTCTTATTCTCTCCACCAGAAAAACCGATAGAATATTGTTTAATAACCTCATTACCAAGATTAGAGGTCATGATAATAATAGTATTCTTAAAGTTAACTTTTCGCCCCTTAGAGTCTGTTAAAACTCCATCATCCAAGATCTGTAATAATATATTAAAAGTTTCAGGATGAGCTTTTTCAATTTCATCAAATAATATAACGCTATAGGGGCGACGACGAATCTTGTCGGTCAATTGTCCTCCCTCATCATGACCAATATAACCAGGAGGAGACCCGATCAATTTAGCAACGCTATGTTTTTCCATAAACACACTCATATCAAGACGGACTAGGGCGTTTTCATCATTAAACATAAATTTAGCCAAAGTTTTACCCAGCTCAGTTTTACCAACTCCAGTTGGTCCA
>JAQVFY010000021.1 GCA_028696995.1 Patescibacteria group bacterium | reverse complement strand
CCGGATAGACGGAGAGAGATCTAAGATAGGAAACAACTTGGATGCCTTGGGTAATACTACAGCCGCGACAGGTAAGGGCTATGCTATTGGTAGCGCTGCTTTTGCTGCCATTGCCCTTATTAATGCTTTATTGCATGTGATAGAAAGAACTTTAATCGGCCTGAACGACACTATTGGCTATGTTCCTGAAGTGGATATTAGTTTAAACAATATTTGGGTTGTTGCGGGGTTGATTTTAGGAGCTTCTGTTCCCTGGATCTTTTCCTCTAAACTTCTTCGGGCAGTTGGAGACACGGCCTTTATAATGATTGCTGAGATACATCGTCAGATAAAGTACTTAGGGATATTGAAAGGGGAAAATCCGCCCGATTATCAGCGCTGTGTAGATATTGCCACTATAGCGGCTCAAAAACATAGCATTATGCCAGCGATATTGGTTATTTTTATACCAATGCTGGTAGCTATATTTGGTGGTCCAGCCATGCTTATTGCCTTTCTCTTAGCATCGCTGGTGTCATCTTTTTCCCAAGCTGTTTATATGGCTAACGCCGGAGGTGCTTGGGATAATGCCAAGAAGATGATAGAGGGCGGTCTGTACGGAGGCAAAAATTCTTTTGCCCATTTAGCTGCTATCGTTGGAGATATGGTTGGCGATCCTTTTAAGGATACTGCTGGTCCATCTCTAAACATACTGATCAAGTTAATGGTGACATTATCAATATTGACGGCGCCTTTAACTATGTACTTACACTACTTGCTCTTTGCTTAGTTTCTTCGCAGGGGCGAAAAGATACAAGCGGTCCACAACGGATCGCTTTTTTAATAGGTAATATATTATTTTATTTAATAAAAAATAGATACCTTCGTATCCATTTTTTAAGACATAATTATTTTATATTTATTTTTTTGAGATTTTATTTGTTAATAATATTAAAATTATTAATAATTATGTTATCGGCGTCTATATAATTATATTCTACTTCGGCTGTTAGGGCAATGTGACCATCTTCATATCCAACAATTAAACTATTTTCGTTTATAAAATCAATAGAAGTAATATAGAAAGTTCCCCCTAAAACTTCTTTTTCTGGAGATAGTTGAGAAATATTTTTTTGTAAATATTCAAAAACTGCTCCTTGTTTTTCGACATCCATAACCTCTTCCGCTACATATTCTTCAGGTATGTTTTCTTCAGGGCTAATATCATCCTCAACAGCAATGTTTTTTGGTTTACTTATAGAAATTATAATTGCTACGATAATTATAATAGCTCCTCCGATTATTAATAATTGATTTTTTTTAATCATAACATTTTTTAAAATTTATATTAATTTTTTTAAAATATTAATATAAATTTAATTTATTTTTATCTTGTTTTTTGTTATCTATATTTTAGCATATTTTTATTAAAAATAAAAAAAAGGGGAAACCGTAGTTTCCCCTAAGTTCGATTCCCGTCGGGTTCGAACCGACATCTTCAGGAAGAAATTTACTTTTTCTTTCAATTTGGCGCCTTGTTATTGAAAAAAATTTGATCTCCGAAATTCTCAAGCTTTTTGCTTGGAAAATCTTGCTGATAAGATTTTAGATTGAAACTGCTAAGTCGCAAAATATTATCTTCTCAACTTAACCCTGGTATTTTGCCTGGCATTTTGCTTAAACTATAAGGAATCGAAATAGTATTATATCAATCAAAATAATATTGTCAATAGTTTTCTTTATTTATATTTTTTGGTATAATTGAGGTGGCTATAATTAATTATTTAATTTTTATGAAGATATCTTTTCACGGAGCTTGTCGTGAAGTAACTGGTTCTTGTGTTTTAATAGAAACCAAGAAAGTTAAATTTTTGTTGGATTGTGGAATGTTTCAGGGGGAATATTTTGCTCAGAGTCGCAATTTTGATGTTTTTGATTTTGATCCTAAAGAAATAGATTTTGTGCTTTTATCTCATGCTCATATTGATCATTGTGGGAGATTACCAAAGTTATATAAAGATGGTTTTCGTGGTAAAATTTATTCAACCTCAGCTACTCGAGATTTAACTAGATTAATGTTGGCTGATTCTTCTCGAATTATTGCCTGGGAATCAGCTGATGCCGGAATAGAGCCTTTTTATTCTGAGGAGGATGCGGCTGAGGTTATGAGCTTGTTTCATGATCTTCCTTATAGTGAAATAGTAACAATTGCCAATGGAATTAAAGTTAAATTAAAGAATTCTGGTCATATTTTAGGATCTTGTTTTTTTGAAGTTTGGGTCAAGGAAGGTAAAGAAGAAAAAAAGCTTGTTTTTACTGGAGATTTAGGAAATTCTCCGGCTAGAATTATTCGAGATTTAGAGAAGGCTGATGGAGCTGATTTGGTAATTACGGAATCAACTTATGCTGGAGTTGATCATGAATCACGTGAAGAAGGTCTTAAGATGATTCGTCGGGCTATTATTGATTGTGTTAATAATAAAGGAACTTTGATGATTCCAATTTTTGCCTTAGAAAAAGTGCAGGAGATTTTATATGAGTTAAATAATTTAGTGGAAAATAAAAAAATTCCTTATGTTCCTATTTTTTTAGATAGTCCTTTGGCTATCAGAACTACTGAAGTTTATCATGATTATGAATATTTATACGATAGGGAGTCTCTGGCTTTGATTAGTCGGGGTGATGATTTATTTGATTTTCCGGGCTTAGAATTTACTTTGACGGCCGAAGAATCTAAAAAAATAAATAATATTCCTCGTCCTAAGGTGGTTTTGGCTGGTAGTGGGATGTGTACCGGTGGTCGCATTAAATATCATTTAAAATTTAATTTAGACGATAAAAATAGTCATGTTTTGTTAGTGGCTTATCAGGTCAAAGGTTCTTTGGGGCGTAAATTGATGACTGGTCATAAAATTGTTTCTATTGATAATTTAAATATTCCTGTTAAAGCTAAAATTTCTGTTGTTAATTCTTATTCAGCTCACGCTGATCATCGGGCGATTATTGATTGGTTAAAGAAAATAAAAAATCCTAAACCTCGTCATATTTTTATTGTTCATGGAGAAGAAGAGGCTAATGAAATTATGTCTAAAGAAATTTCTAAGAAAATAAAGAGTCATCCGATTGTACCTGAGTATGGACAGGTTTATGAATTTTAATAAAATTTTAATTTATTTAATATAATTTAATAGTATGAAAAAATCAATTTCCAAACCTTTTTTAATTTTTTTAATTTTAGCTTCTATAGTGGGATTATTTTTTTTATTTAAACCCTTTTTAGTTCAAATAATTATAGCAGCAGTTTTAGTTTCAGTTTTTTATCCTTGGTATGAAAGATTAGCTAAGTTTTTGTGGAATAAAAAATATTTAGCTTCTTTTATAATGTGTTTAGCTTTATTGTTAATTATAATTATTCCAGTTAGTAATTTAATGATAATGCTTAGCAAGAAGGCTGTTTCAGCTTATGATAGTGTTAGTGTTGTTATTTCTCGGGCTGATACTTTTCAGGCTGGTTTATTGGAAAAGATTGATTTAGATAATTCTAATAAAGAGATCATTCGTAATTTTATCATTGATACCACTAGGAATATTAGTGATTGGTTAGTAAGTGGAACAACTGATATCGTGAAGGGGACTACCAGCTTTGTCATTTCTTTACTCTTAATACTTTTAACTATGCTTTTCTTTTTTGTAGAAGGGAAGAATATGGCAGAGAAGCTTGTTTTGTGGTCGCCCTTACCTAATAAATATGATCTAGAAATAATTAGAAAGTTTAGGCGAGTTAGCCAAACCACTTTGATCTCTATTTTTGTGATGGCCTTATCTCAGGGAATTTTAGGGGGATTAGGCTTTCTGATTATTGGTTGGCCTTTTATTTTTACTGCTATTATTATCGCTTTTTTGTCACTTATTCCTTATATTGGTTCAGCTATTTTTTATATTCCAGCAGCCATTTATTTGATTATTTCGGGTCAAGTTTGGCAAGGACTATTTGTTATTATTTGGTGTTGGTTTATTATTAATAATGTTAATGAAATTATTAGAGCTCATATTATTAAGGGGAGAGCCGAAGTTAATCCTATTTTTATAATTTTTTCTATAATTGGTGGAATTTCTTGGTTTGGTTTTTGGGGAATAATTATTGGTCCTTTAATTGTGGCCTTGGCTATAACTATTTTTCATATTTATGAGCTGGAATATAATGGAAATTTAGAGGAGTAATTAAAAAAAGCTTTCTTTTTAGGAAAGCTTTCGAACCGTTATAGAGTTAATGTTTATCGGTGCCTCTTTTATTTTTCGGTTCGACATTATTAACTCGTTTCTTTTGTTCATTGAGAATCGGACAATGTTGGCATAGTCCTTTCTCTTATAATTATTGCAAATGTGCCAGTCCCTTTGATAAACTCTTTCTCCGAGAACAAAGAGAATATTAAGGATTATTTCACTGGCTTCTCTCAGTTTGGCTCGACGCCAGAATGGGGGCGGATTTTCTATCTTATTATCATCAGTGACATAAGACATTTTGTAACGTCTTAATTTTATCAGATAATATCCAGACTTTCCCCTTTTTTGCGTTTCTTCCAAATGAATATTTGTAGCCCTGATGTTAATTCCTTTTTGGGCTGCTATTTTCATTTGTTCATGGATAGACTTCCCACTGAGATAGATGATCAGGTAATCATTTCCTGGGTCACCTTTTATTTCTTTTATGAAGTCTTTAGGAAAGAGATTTTCTCCTTCTCCGGGACAATTTTTGCCCCAAATAGCCTCAACTTCCCCTTTTGATATAACCGTTAATGAGTTAAAGACTCTATTATCTATATCAGAAAGAGGCTTCGATTCGGAACCATAATTATCCATTTTTACCTCCCTTTTTAATTTTCTACTTATTTTATATAATAATATAATAATAATGTCAAATTTAAGATATAAGAAAATATTGTTGTTAGGAATATTGTTAATTTTATTAATAACTTTATTATTAATAAATTTTGTTTTTACTGATAATAATATTTTTAAAAATAATAAGATAATTATTTCTTCTCAAAATGTTATTGATAATTTTTCTGATATTATTGATCGGAATGTTTCTGATTCTGAATTTGATGTTATTAATCCTACGGATGAATCAATTAGTTTATTGTTTTTTGGTGATCTAATGTTGGATCGGCATGTTGGAGAAAAAATTGATAAGTATGGTTTGGATTATTTATTGGAAAAATTAAATAAAGAAAATTTTACTTCTTCTTATGATGTCGTTTTAGCTAATTTAGAGGGGGCTGTGGCTAAAGACGGAGCACATTATCTTCCTCATAGTTTATATGATTTTTCTTTTTCACCAAATTTAATTTCTAGTTTAAAAAAATATAATTTTAATTTTTTTAATTTAGCTAATAATCATTTATCAGATCAGGGGCAAAAGGGAATTGAGGAGACATATCAAAATTTAAGTGATTTAGGTTTTTATTATTTTGGTTGTCGCGATGCTTTTTTATCGCCATCAGAAGAATTATTGGAGTTAAAAATGGGAGATAACCAGCCAGTTTTATCAGAGGAAAATTGTTCTGATATTGTTGTGGATATAAAAAATAAGAAAATTGCTTTTTTAGGTTTTTCTATGGTTTATAAAAATATTGATGAAAATAGAGTAATTGAGAGAATAAAAAGTTTAAAAGAAAAGAGCGATTTGCTTATTGTTAATGTTCATTTTGGGATTGAATATCAAGAGTTAGCCAGTCAAAATCAAGTAAATTTAGCTAGAAAAATGGTGGACAATGGAGCTGATATTATTATCGGTCATCATCCTCATGTTATCCAAAATTACGAAATATACCAACAAAAACCGATATTTTATTCACTTGGCAACTTTATTTTTGATCAATATTTTTCTCCCGAGACTCAAGAGGGCTTGGCTGTTTCTTTGACGGTGAGTAAAGATAAAGAAATTGTTAGTCAGGTTTATAAAATAAAAACCAAGGGGAGTAGAATCGATGAAATATTGAAAATGCCTTAGTTATTGCCTTATTTATTTAAAATTGCTATAATATAGCTATAAATAATAATTAATTCTTTATCAATTATTATTAAAATAATTAATTAAAAATTGACTCTAAATTAATTCACTTGAATTTATTTCTAAGTCAATGAAAAAAAATTATGACAAAAGCACAATTAATGACTACTCTAGCCGAGAAAACAGGCATGAGTAAAAAAGAAGTTGTTAGTTTCATGGAAACTTTAACTTCAATGGCTTACAGTGAAGCTAAGAGAAATGGTGAATTTGTTTTGCCAGGATTTGGTAAACTAGTTCGCTTAGATCGAAAAGCTAGAATCGGCAGAAATCCTGCCACTGGGGAACAAATCAATATTCCAGCTAAAAAGGTTGTAAAATTCAAGGTTTCAAAAGTAGCTAAAGATGCTATTCTATAAATTTAATTGATAAAGGATCCAAAAAAGTAGCCCGTGAGGGCTACTTTTTTTTTATTTGGTGATAATATTTTTTTTAAATTTTTCTACGTATTGTCCTAGGCCTTGGGTATAAAATTTATTACGCAGTTTCGCATTTTCGTGAGAAAATTCAATTAATGAAAAAAGACGGATAGCGTAGCGATTACCTGAAACTTTATAACGAAGTTTTTTATTTTTGATAGCTCGACGAATGGTCTTACCATCCACTCCTGCCATTTTGGCTGATTCTGAGACTGATAACCAGATTTGTTTATCTGTTCGCTTAACGGGACTTTTAGGAGTGTTTGTAATTTTGTGGAGGCTTGTAGTAGTCATAAACTTATCTTAATTACTTATATCTTATAAAAAGGGAAGTTTTTTGTCAATTCTTGCTCCCTAATTTAAATTGTGCTATTATATATTCAAAGAAAAGGGAGTTTTACTCCAGTAAATAAGTTTTTAAAAGTATTTGATCCAGGGTCTTATATTTTGTTTTGTTTGTTAAATTATTAGAAAGAATAAGAAGATTAAATTAAATGAATTTAAGTATAATAGAAAAATTTAAAGAAAATAGTATTAAAGATCGTCTCAAAAATCGCGATCAATCTGCTTTCGAGGATTTGTATAATAAAAATATAGATGATATCTATCGTTTTATTTATTTTAAAATTGGCAAAAAGGATGATGCTAGTGATTTATCTTCTTTGGTTTTTCTGAAAACTTGGGAACATATTCAAAAAAATAGTATTAGTAATAAAGAGACTCTTCGTGGTTTGGTATATAAGATTGCACGCCATGTGGTTATTGATTATTATCGAAGTAATAAAGGAGAGAATTTATCTTTAGATGATGAGAATAATAAAATTGATGTTGTTGATGAGAAATATGATATAGAGTCAGAGATGAGTAGTCAGGCTGATTTTGGTGATTTGATGTCGCAGATGATGGAATTAAAAAATGAATATCGAGAAATTTTGTTAATGCGTTTTGTTAATGAGTTATCATTGGATGAGATTTCTGATATTACCGGTAAGAAAAAAATAAATGTTAGGGTGTTATTACATCGGGCTGTAAAAGCTTTAAAGGAAATTGTAGAGAAAGAGAATTAGTGTCTTAAATATAGATTTATATTTTAATTAGGGGCTTATAAATTTTTTTAAGCCCTTGTTTTTATTGATTATTTATGTTATAATTTGAATATAAATTATAATATTATGCTACCAAAATCAGTTCAGCCGTTTCTTTGGTTTAGCGATTTAAAAAGAATTGACTTACAAAGAGATAAGAATAGAATAATTCTAAATGTTTTGAATTTAGGCTCTAAAAAAGCGACTGATTGGCTTTTTGATTTTTATCCAAAAGCGGAGATAAAAAAAACTCTGATAAATTATGGGGCCAAAGGAGAATTAAGTAAAAAGTCTTTAAATTATTGGAGTTTAGTTTTAAATATTGATCCCAAAAAGTTAATAAAATCTCGTTTATAGTATGTTCTATAATATTTTAGACAAAAAAAGATTAGAAATTATACCACTTTTAAATTTTTTTAAGTCTGATTTTTATTTAGCCGGTGGAACTGGATTGGCTTTGCAATTGGGTCACCGTGATAGTGTCGATTTTGATTATTTTTCTTCTCAGGATATTGATACTAAAAAATTATTTACAACAGTTAAAGAAGTTTTTAAGGGACATAAAATAATAAAAGTTCAAGAAGAAAAAAATACATTAACGGTTTTTATTGATAATAATATAAAGTTAAGTTTTTTTACTTATAAATATAAATTATTGGAGAAATTAATCAATGAACCTTATTTTAAAATAGCTTCTATTATAGATATTGCCTGCATGAAATTAGCAGCTATAGTGAGCAGGGCAACTAATAAGGACTATATAGATTTATATTTTATTTTAAAAGAAAAATCCTTAAGGGATATTTTAGGAAAATTAAATAGAAAAATACCGGAGTTAGATATTAATTTAGTTTTAAAAAGTTTAGTTTATTTTGAGGATATTAATAAAGAGAAAATTAAATTTAAAAATAATAAAAATATTGATTGGCAGACTATTGAGGTTTTTTTAAAAAAAGAAATTAAAAATATTTAATTTGATCATTATTTTTTATAATTGAGAATAGGCGGAAGAGTCAAAATTAATATCATTGACTTATTCCGTTTTTTATTATATAATACTTCGTTGAACTTTAAAAAATATAAATAATAATCATCAAAAAAATAATCATGAAAAAAAAAATTCTGTTTTTGCTGGTATTGGTAGTCTTTGTTTTGTTTTCCGTTGTTGCGGGGATTACATTTTGGGAAATAGTTCCGGAAAAATTTCCTTGGCCAGAAAGAGTTTTTTTCTGGATTCTAATGCTTCTGGCTGGATATTGTTTAGGCAGGGAAATGGGTGGGATTTTTGAAGGGAAAAAAGATTGGGTCAGCTTGATAATTCTTTTTGTTCCCTTAGCCTTTGGAGCTTTTTTCGGAGTGTATTTGCTGGAACACCTGGATAAAATGATTTGGGCAATCTTAGCCCTGCTTACCTTAACCGGAATAACTTTATTATTCCGACTACATTTTTTGTGGTTTGCAGAGTTTGCCTTTACGTATGTTTTTTTTCTACTCTTCGGAATTAAAACGGGACAACATCATTTGATTGCTGAAATATTTTTCCTATTTCTAGCCGGAATAGGATTACATCTTGTGATTAATTTTTTTCTTCTTGCCAAACATTATCGACGATAATAGGCAGGAATATAGTTTTTACGGGGATCATTTTGATCCTCTTTTTTTTAATATTAATTTTTAGATTTTTTATATCTTAATATCTCTATGACTTAAGTCCACAAATTTGTGGACTTATCTTGATTAAATACAATAAAAATAGGTCTTCTGTAACATTTTTCTTCTTTGTTCGTATATTATAGTGTAAGCCTAAAATTATGACTGATAAGCAATTATTACAAAAATTAAAGGATCTTAAAGCTATTAGCTTGGACGAGAAAACTAAGCAAGCTAATAAAGATATTTTATTTTCCCAAATTTCTAACACTTTTATTAAATCAGAGAAAGTCGTGGGAGGATATTTATTTAATTTCAAAAACGTTTTCTCAGTGATGTCTCAGCCACTTTTAGTAGTCGCTGGGATTTTTGTTTTTTTACTTTCTTCATTAGTTTTAGGAAGTGGTTTATATGAAAATTCTAAACCAAATGATTCTTTATACATTGCTCGAGTTATATCCGAGAAAGCTAGATTGAATACCACTTTTTCTCAGAGTCAGCGAGATGCTCTTGCTTTGAAGTTTGCTAGTGATCATGCTAAGGATATTGCTACTATCTTGATGGACCCAGAGTTTCACACTGAAGAGAATATGGCAGAAGTTGAAAAATTAAATGCTAGTTTTCAAGCTGAGATTTCTAAAGTAAAAACTAAAATAGAGAAAAAAGAAAATCTAAATAATATCAATAACCCTACTGAAGAGGATGATACTTTTGTTTCCAGTGCTTCGTCTTTAACAGCTGGCGAAAGGGTAGAGATTTTTATTCCAGAAACAGATACAGAATCTAGTTCTTTAAATTCAGAAAACTCTAGTTCAACTAATGGCTCTACTGAAAATGGAGTAGACGTAGATTCTTTGGAAGCTCAAATAGATACTAGCACTGAAAAATTGAGTGAGGTGCAAGATGGTCAAAAAATTGTTTCTGAGATAGAAAAACTTTTTTCTGAGGGACGTTATGATGAAGTGGTAGAAAAGTTGAGTGAGGTTGAGAGTGTTATCAAAAAATAGTAATGATTGAAGGGATTATAAAAATTATATTTCTTTCAATCTTTATTATTTAAAATAGAGATTCATTGTGACCAGCAAGGTCGGCTCCCGCGGGGGAGGGTGCAATGTTAAAAACCAAAATTGTTTCTTTAAGAATTGAAGATCTTAGATTAGAAATAGAAAAGCTTTAAATTTTTTCACAATAGATCGGTTAAGCTTTTCTCCGCACTCTTATGTAAATAAGGGTCGGAGTTGTGAAAAATTATCCTGCTGTTTCATGCTTATAGCAAATTTAATTTTTCCCTACATTTCACTTATGTATATAAGTGTGCGGGGGAGCGGGATCCTGATTGATTTATTACTGAAATATTAAAAGCTGGATTATAAATAATCTAAATATCGAAATTCAAGAGGAAACACTAAATTTTTATCTTTAAATATTTATAACTTATATAAATTTTGAAGATATTCTTAAGAAAAACTTATATGACAAAATTACGCAAATTTTTTGCATCTTCTGTCATGGTAATGACTGTAGTTGTTATGAGTGGTTTAACTGCTCCTATGGCTACAAAGGCTGCTGCTTCGGCAGGTGACTTAATCAAAAAAGATGGTCTTTCAGCTGTATATTACTTAGGTGAAGATGGAAAAAGATATGTGTTCCCAAATGAAGCTACTTACAAATCATGGTACAGCGATTTCTCAGGTGTAGTTACAATCTCATCTGACGAATTAGCTAGCTACCCTCTTGGTGGTAACGTAGTTATCAGACCCGGAACAAAATTAGTAAAAATTACTACTGATCCTAAAGTATACGCTGTTGAAGCTAATGGTACTTTAAGATGGGTACAAACTGAAGCTGATGCTATCGCTTTATACGGTGCTAATTGGGCACAACGTGTAGTCGATGTAGCAGATTCATTCTTCACTAACTACACTATCGGAACTCCTTTGGCTTCTGGTGAAGTACCAATGGGTGTTTTAGTACAGAAAAGTGGTGAAGGAAATATCTACTATTATGACGGTACTAACTATCGTTTAGTAGAGGATGAAGTTGCTTTCTTAGCTAACAAATTCCAATTTGGAAACGTTTTGACTTTTAATAGCTTTACTGCTGGTGGTTCAACAATCACAGGGGCTGAAGCTGCTATTATCAAGACTTCACAAGCTGGAGGTGGAAGTGGATGGCAACCAGGTCAAGGAACAGGTGTTACAGTTTCTTTAAACTCAATGACTCCTGCTTCTAATTCAGTTCCAACAACTGTAGGACGCATTCCATTTACAAAAGTTAATTTAACTGCTTCTGCTGATGGCGCTGCCTATATTGATGCTATCACAATTACAAGAAGTGGTTTAACAACTATTGGAACTTCCTTTAAGGTTTGGGCTGAAAAAGATGGAGCTGTTGTTGCTTCAAAGAAAACATTAACTTCAAATGATGATGCTATCTTGAACTTTTCTCCAGTTTTAACTATCCCAGCTGGTCAAACTATTACTTTAGATATTTTAGCTGAAGTTTCTGTCGTTACTGGAAACGGTGCTTTAGGAATTGCTTCTGCTTCTGATATCTCAGCTGGTGGATCAACAGTTTCTGGATCATTCCCAATCACTGGTAATACTATGAGTTTCACATCTTATTCTGTTACCACATTAACTTTTGATGCTTCAACTACAACTGCATCTGTTAAAGTTGGTGATGAAGATGTAGAATTGGGTAGATTTGCTTTAAATTTCGCTAGCAATTTGAGAGACGTTGTTTTTGGTTCTATTACCTTAAGAAATTATGGTCTTGAAGATTTAGCTAAGACTTTAATGAATGTAAGATTAGAACAGAATAACGAAGTTATTTCTAATAATGCTACTTTCAACGGAAGATATGTAACCTTTACAATGAAAAATGGAGGTTATGATATGTTGAAAGATGATGGAGACAAAACTTTTGTTATCAAAGGTGATGTTATTGGAAAAGATGTTACTGGAACTCCTAGCTTGAACTTGAAGTTAAATAAGACCGAAGATATCTATGCTTATGAAAAAGCTACTGGATTTGGTGCTTCTATCACATCTCCAGTTACTAATTCTGTAGTATCTTCTCAAACTATTACTGCTGGTTCAGTTAGCGTTTCCAAGAAATCTACTTCTCCTTCAGCTACTTCTATAATTAAAGGTACTAATGGAGTTGTTGCTTTAATTGCTAACATCAAAGTTGATGAGGCTATCAAAGCTGATGGTTTAAAGATTTATTACTTGAATAACAGTGCTGGTGATGCTGATAGTACTTTCCAAAACATTAAAGTTTACTTAAACAATGTTTTGTTAGAGTCATTCAATGCTACTGCTACTAGTGCTTCAGCTTATACTGGATATATGGTAGATTCAGCTTTGAATCTAAATAAAGGTGATAATGAAGTAAAAATAACTTTTGATGTTAAATCAAATGGCGTAGCTTCAGATAAAATTAGATTCCAATTACAATCTGGTTCAAATCTATTAGACTTGCCAGAATATGTAAGCAATGGAATTAGCGTTTCTGATATTTCAGGAAGTGCCACTGGTGAATATATGACTGTTGAAGGTGGAGCTTTCACTGTAGTTAGAAATGATGGTTATGCTAACGATAAACCATACATCAAAGGATCAACTGATGTTTCATTAGGAAAATTTGCTATTAAAGCTTCTAATGATTCTATCAAATTGACCTCAGTTGTATTAGGTTCTAATGGTGCTACTGGAACACAAATCAGCGATACTCATGTTTCTGACATGAAATTATTTGTTGATGGAGTTCAAATTGGTACTACTAAAAACTTTAGTTCTGGGGCTACTTTTTCTTCTCTAAATTATACTATCGCTAAAAACGATACTAAGGTTATTGAATTAAAAGGATCTTTTGATTCTACTGGAACTGGTACATTAGAGACATTGTTAAGTTTCTCTGCTCAAGATTCATTGGCCAAAGAAATTACTGGAAGTCACACTGCTAGCACAACTAGAATTTTAGTTGAAGACTCTGGAACCTTAACTATCGCTGCTGATGCTAATACTCCTTATGCTGACGTTTTAATCGCTAACTCTGCTCTTGAGCAAGAAATTAGCCGATTAAAATTAACAGCTACTAAGGATAGTGCCAATGTAACAGAAATTACTATTGCTAACGTTGGAACAACAACTCCAACTACAACAACAGTAACTGACCCAAGAATTAATTCTTATAAATTATATCTTGGTTCTACTTTGATTGACACTGCTATCCCAGTAAGTGGAGCTGCTACTTTCTATATCACTGGAAACAAATTAGTTGTTCCAGCTGATGGTAGCCAAACAATTAGCGTTAAAGCTGTCTTTAACTCAATTTCAGTTTCAACTGAAACAAACATGCCTTTAAAGCTAAGAGTTACAGCGGTTACAGCTAAATCTTCTAATGGTGCAGAAATTTCTTCTCCAACTATTACATCTGGAGCAGAATCAAACTTGATGTACATTAGAAAGACTAAGCCAACTTTCGCTAAAGTTAATGGTATCACTGGATCTCAAGGTGCTTTACAAGAAGTAGCTAGATTTACAGTTGGTGCTGATGCTATCGAAGACTTACAATTGACTGCTATAGCCTTTACTCAGGGTGGTACTGGAGCTGCTAGTACAACTGACTTCGTTCTATATGAGGTTGGAAATCCTACAGCTTTAGCTACTAGCACTACTGCTGATTTCTCAGGCTTTGCTACTGTTGTAAGTAAAGGAACTTCAAAAACATTCGTAGTAAAAGGTAACACTAATGGTGTTGCTAGCGATGCTACTTTTGGTCTATCCTTAAGTGATGTTGCTGGAACTAATAATATCTTATGGAATGAATACTTTGTTGCTAATGGCTTCCAAGGATCTTATGACAGTTCTTATGTTGATGAACTTCCATTAGACTTCGGTTCAATGAAATACTAGTTAATCACTTAACTATATTTCTCACGTCCTTATCTAAACGCTTCGGCTGACAGATAAAACGTAAAAAAGAACGGCCTTCGGGTCGTTCTTTTTTACGTTTTAATTTATAATATAAATATAGCTCTCCGTTAAAGAGCGTGGAGCATTAAAATGTTTTAGATGGTTTAAATAAATCATAAATAATATTTTTTATTTAGAAAATTCTTTTAAATAAGTGCCTTTCTTTTCTTACATGAAGCCGGCCATAACTCTTAAAGAGCTGTA